>NZ_JBIARH010000019.1:0-139049 GCF_042889785.1 Streptomyces sp. NPDC002476
CGCAAGGCGGAGGGGCGTCCGCATACTGGATGTATGCGGACGTTCCGACAACGCGGCGAGGTGCCGCAGCTGACGCCGCGCGCCCGCCAGGGATTACGGGACAGCCCTTAAGCTCGACGGGGGGCCGGACCACTGACCGACGGAGGCTCCCATGACGACGGCGATCGAACTGCGCGATGTGGCCCCCCGCCTCGCCACCGGCGCGTTCCTCCTGAACTCCGGCCTGGGCAAGCTGAAGGCGGACGAGGAAACCGCGCGGACCGTGCACGACATGGCCTGCGTCGCCTACCCGTTCCTGCGGAGGATCGAGCCCGGGCGATTCACCCGGATGCTCGCCTGGTCGGAGGTCGCGATCGGCGGTGCCCTGGTCTCCCCGGTCGTGCCGACGCGACTGGCCGGGCTGGCGCTGACCGGGTTCTCGGGAGGGCTGCTGGGCCTCTACCTCCGGCTGCCCGGAATGCGGGAACCCGGGAGCCTGCGGCCCACGCAGAACGGCATTCCGCTGGCCAAGGACACCTGGATGCTGGGCATCGGGCTCGGATTCCTCGGCGCGGGCGCCCGCCGGACGGCCCGCCTCCGCCCCAGGTGCCACCGGCGCCGGGGCCGGGGCTGACGATCAGCCGGATCCCGGGCGGGCACCCGCGGAACGTGCCCGGGGCGGGGCGATTCCGGGAGTGGGGGCCGACGGTTTTCTGCTCAAGGACGTCGATCCGGCGGAGATCCTGCGGGCCGTGCACGTCGTGGCCGCGGGATCGGCCCTGCTGCACCCGTCCGCGGCCCGGGGCGGCTGATCGACCGCTTCCCGCACACCGCCCGCACGGGGACCGGAGCGGGCCGGGAGCGGGTGGACCGGCTGACGCCGCGCGAGCGCGAGGTGCTGGCGCTGCCGGCCGAGGGGGCCTCGAACGCGGAGATCGCAGGACGGTCGGGCATGAGCGAGAGCACCGTGAAGGCCCATGTCGGCCGCATCCTGACTACGCTGGGGGTGGGAAATCGCGTCCGTGCGGCGCTGGCCGCCCGGGACGCCGGGCTGACGCAGGACGCTCCGTCCCGTAATCGGTGACGGTGAGTGATGGTCTGGGGTGCGGTGTCCCGGGAAACCTGGTTCCGTGGCGGAGGCGGCTCCACCCACAGATCCAAGGAGTGATCATGAGCGAGTCGGATGAATACCGTGGCCGGGTGAAGGAGTTGCGCGCCAAGGCGAAGGACCTCAACGAGGCCGCCGAGCGCACCACCGATCCCGAGGAACGCCGGCGCCTGAAGGACAAGGCCCGCCGGATCGAGGCGGAGAGCGAGCAGATCAGCGGCATGGCGAGCGGGGACATCTATCCCATGGAGTGACGGCCTCTCCCCATGGGCCGACGGCCCCGTCGTACCCCGTGGCACGACCGCTCTCATGTCCGTGGCGTGACGGCCCGCGCTCCTGTCCGACCGGCAGGGCGGGCGTACCACCGCGCGGCTCCCGAGCTTCCGCGCACCGCCGCTCGGGGCCGCGCGAGCCGGCGCATCACGGGCCTGATCGCCGGGCGGGAACCCCCCGCCCCGCGCGAACACCGAGCCCCCGCGCGCCGCGGCCGGGCGGGGCGTCGGCGCCTGGCGCGGCGCGCGTGTCGGTCGCGGGGCCTGTGCGGAGCAGCGGCCATGGTGAGGGCATGAACAGCGCTGACCTTTTGACGGACGCGTTCGGCCGCGTCCGGGAGACCGTGCACGCGGCGGTCGAGGGCGCGTCGCGCGCCGACCTCCACGCCCGGCTCGACGACGGGGCCAACACGATCGCCTGGCTCGTCTGGCACCTCACCCGTGTCCAGGACGACCACATCTCCGACGCCTCCGGTACTGAGCAGATCTGGTTCACCCAGGACTGGGCCTCCCACTTCGACCTGCCCTTCGAGCAGTCCGCCACCGGATACGGGCACACCGCCTCGGAGGTGGCCGCCGTGCGCGTGGGCTCGCCCGACCTGCTGCTCGGCTACCACGACGCCGTGCACGAACGAACCCTGGAGTTCGTCCGCGGACTCGACGGCAGGGCACTGAACCGCGTCGTCGACGAGGCGTGGTCGCCACCGGTCACGCTCGGGGTCCGATTGATCAGCGTCATCTCGGACGACCTGCAGCACGCGGGACAGGCGGAGTTCATCCGGGGCTCGCTGGCCCGGCGCTGACGCCGTCGCCGGAACGGCCCGCCGGGAAGCCCGCGGCGCGTCCGGCCCGCCCTCCGGCCTCCTTCCGACTCCCCGGTGCCGAGGCGGTGGAAACACCGTGCGGTCGGGCACCGGGGAGCGGGTGTTTCACACCTTGAGCCCGACGCCGCTCACCGCGTGACCCTGCAGTTCGTCCACCCCGTCCAGGGCGGGATCCGGGCGCCAGGCCGACGTCCTCACCACGCCTGGCTCCACCAATTGCAGACCGTGGAAGAAGTCGGCGATCCGCTCGGGGCTGCGCAGATGGTACGAACTGGCCGAGTCCGCGTTGTACGAGGCGACGGCCTCGTTCAGCGAGTCGCTCGTGTTCGTGCCGTCGCTGAGGGCCAGATAGCTTCCCGAGGGGAGCGCCGCCAGCAGCCGGTCGACCAGCGTCCATGGGTCGTCCTCGTCGGGCAGCTGCCCCATGATCCCCAGCATGGTCAGCCCGACCGGCTTGGTGAAGTCCAGTGTCCCGCCGGCCTCGGCGAGGATCGTGTCGACGTCCCTGACATCGGCGTCGATGTACGCGCACGCGCCCTCGGGGGTGCTGGTGAGCAGGGCGCGCGCATGGGCCAGGACGAGCGGGTCGTTGTCGACGTAGACGATCCTGGACTCGGGGGCCACCCGCTGGGCCACCTCGTGCGTGTTGTTGGCCGTCGGCAGGCCCGTGCCGATGTCGAGGAACTGGCGTATGCCGGCCTCCGCGGTCAGGAAATGCACCGCGCGGGCGAGGAAGGCCCGTTGGAGGCGGGCGATGGCGGCGAAGTCCGGGAACGCCTGCAGGACCATGTCGCCCATCCGATGGTCGACGGCGTAGTTGTCCTTGCCGCCCAGAAGGTAGTTCCATACGCGGGCGGAATGGGGCCGGTCCGTCTGGATCCGGTCGGCCGGAGACTGCGGTGAGGTACTCATGGCCAGATCTTCACATATGCCATACGGGTGTGCTCCGGATGGTGCGGGATCTTCGCGGAGACCGGTGAATCGCCCCGGGACACGGGTGTTTGACCGGAGTCCCGTCCCTGACGGACCATCGAAACCATCAAACTCGCGAGGCCGACACGACCGATCACGCGGTGTTGCGCGAGAAGGGGCCGAGCGGCCCGTGTTCGGGGCTCAGCCGTCCATGCCCAGCCTCTTCGCGAGGGCGGGCGGAACCGGATAGACCCGTTCCGGCGGCAGCAGCCGCTGGGCCTGCGACGCCCGCCCGCTCCGCTTCGCCTCCGCGGCCTTGCGTGCCTGGGCGGTGATGTCGGTGAGGCCGACGACCCAGTCCTCGGCGAGGGTACGGATCAGCCCGCGTCCGACGCCGACCTGGATGCTGTAGTGATTGAGCGCGGCACCCCGCAACGAGCGTTCCGGATCCCACTGCACGTGCACGGGGGCTTGCGCCACGGCTGCCGGATCGGCCGTCGTCAGTACCGCCGAGGACAGCGCCTCCTCCCATCCGGAACGGGTGATCCGTACCGCGAGGATCCGTTCCTGCCCCGATTTCCGGGCCCAGTTGCTGCGGTGCATGAGCCACAGGAACGAGGGCTTGATCCACGTCATCCGGTGGAACGAGAACGGCGGCACGAGGCGCCCGGCCCGCAAGCAGGGATCGGCGATCGCGGGTGAATACGCCTGGTAGACCACGATCGTGCGGGCGTCGTACTGGGCGCGTATCTGGTACCGGGGAGTCACCGGCACATCCTGCCCGGACGCCGCGACCACCCGCAAAGGGTTATCCCCGGCCCGCGCGGGCCCGTTCGGGCCGGGGGCCCGAGCCGCCCTCGCGAACCGTTCACCTCCCTGGCACCGCGTTCGTCTTCGTCGCGGCGCACCATCGGTGAGGCGGTATTTCGTGCGGTGCCACCACGCACGGCCGACGCACCGCTGCCTACTGTTTCCGCACTCGGCGGCGGGGCACCGCTTCTTCGGAGGAGACCATGGTCAGCGCCACAGGCACGGACACGAGAAGCAGAAGGACGCGCGGGCCCCGGGACGTCCCGGTCCGGATGGTCCTGTATCCCGGCGGGTCGCACCTGTTCCTCCTGGACGGCCGGCCCTCGCACCGGGAGGACCACTTCCGTCGGCCGGTCGAATGGATCATCACGTACGCCGACCGCTGACCGCTGACGACAACATCGCCCCCGACCGCCCAACCCGACGGAAACGGAGCCGAACATGACCGACACCACGGACACCGCCGACACCACCACCGATCTGTCCGCCCACTGGACCGCCCGCCTCGCCGAACTGGCCGCGCGGCACTCCGTCCCCGGTGCGAGCCTGGGCATCCTGCACCGCGGCGAACTGGTCGCCGAGGCCGCCGTCGGCCTGGCCAACACCGAGGCCGGGATCGAGGCCACGCCCGACACCCTGTTCCAGGTCGGCTCGATCACCAAGGTGTGGACCACCACCGTGGCCATGTCCCTGGTCGACGAGGGACTGCTCGAACTGGACGCCCCGCTCGTCTCCGTCCTCCCCGAGCTGCGGCTCGCCGACGAGGAGCTGACCCGGCGGGTGACGGTGCGTCACCTCATGACCCACACCAGTGGAATCGACGGCGACCTCTTCACCGACACCGGCCGGGGCGACGACTGCCTGGAGAAGTTCGCCGCACTGCTGGCCGACACCGCTCCCAATCACCCCCTCGGCGCCACCATGTCGTACTGCAACGCCGGTTTCACCCTGCTCGGCCGGGTGCTGGAGGTCGTCACCGGTGTGCAGTGGGACCGGCTCATGCGGGAACGCCTGTACGGCCCGCTGGGCCTGACGCACACCGTGACCCTGCCGGAGGACGCGCTGCGCTTCCGCGCCGCCGTCGGACACCTGGGCGACCCTCCCGCCCGGGCCCCGCAGTGGGGGATGATGCGCTCGGCCGGACCGGCCGGGCTGATCTGCTCGACGCCGCGCGAGGTGCTGAAGTTCGCCCGGCTGCACAGGGACGACGGCGTCACCGAGGACGGCACCAGGATCCTCTCGGCCGAGAGCGTCGCCGCCATGCAGACCCCGCAGGTCGAGCTCCCCGACCCGTACAACCTGGCCCACTCCTGGGGGCTCGGCTGGTTCCTCGACACCTGGGACGGACACCGGGTGTACGGGCACGACGGCGGCACCATCGGACAGAGCGCGTTCCTCCGGGTGCTGCCCGAGGCCGACCTGGCGATCTGTCTGCTCACCAACGGCGGTGACACCGCGAGTCTCTACCGCGACGTGTTCGCCGAGATCGCGCGGGACCTCGCCGGTGTCACGATGCGTCCCGGGATCGAGCCGGCCGCGGAACCGGTGGCGGTGGACCCCGCCGACCACGTGGGCGTGTACGAGCGGCTCTCCAGCCGGATGGAGATCGTGGAACGGGACGGCGGCCTGGTCATGCTCGACCGGATCACCGGACCGCTGGCCGGACTGGTCGCCGAGACGGAGCGGGAGTACGCGATGCGCCCGGTCGAGCCGGGACTGTTCGTGGTGCGGCGGCCGGGGGCCAAGTCCTGGGCCCCGGTCGTCTTCTACACCCTCGCCGACGGCACGCCGTACCTCCACCACGGTGGCCGCGCCACCCCCAAGGCGGGCTGACGTGACGCCACTCGCCGCCGCCCCGGAGACCCTGGAGGCGGGACTGCCGGACCTCCTGGCCGACATCGGGGCACTGGTCCGCACCGAATCGCCCAGCGAGGACCCGGCCGCCGTCGCCGACTGCGCCCGGGTCGCCGCACGGATCGGCACCCGGCTAGGCCCGCTGCGCGGGGTCGCTGTCGGAGGCGCCTCGGACGGCAACATCACCGCCGGTGCGGGCACGCCCACCCTGGACGGCCTGGGCGCCGTGGGCGGCGGGGCGCACGCCGCCGACGAACACGTTCTCGTCGCCGAACTCCCACGCCGCACCGCCCTGGTGGCCTCACTGGTGGCCTCGCTCCTGCGCGAGCCGCTGGGCGCCCCGGACCGGGTGGGACCGTGAACGGGACCCGGGCGGCCGAGGCGGCCGCCGCAGCCGGCCTGGCCGCACGGCGGGCCGGCGTGACCCTCTGCGAACTGCACGGGCTGGACGAGATGCGGGAGGCCTGCCGGCTACTCGACCGGGTCTGGCGGCCGGTGCCAGGAAACCCGCTGATCACCCCGGAACTGCTCCGGGTCTTCGCGCACTCCGGCAGCTATGTCGTCGGCGTCCACCGCGACGGCCGCATGATCGGGTTCTGCCTCGGCTTCCTGGCCACCGCCGGACTGCACTCGCACATCGCAGGGGTGGACGGCGCCGCCCGGGGCCGCGACATAGGCTTCGCCGTCAAACTCCACCAACGGGCCTGGGCCCTGGCCCGCGGCATCACCACGATCACCTGGACCTTCGACCCGTTGATCAGCCGCAACGCCTATTTCAACCTGTCCAAACTGGGTGCCGCGCCCAGCGAGTACCTCGCCGACTTCTACGGGGCGATGCAGGACGAGGCGAACGCCGGGACCGAGTCGGACCGGCTGATGGTCCACTGGGAGCTGGCGGGCGACCGCGCCGTGGCCGCCGCCGCGGGCGCCCCCCACCGCGTGACCGTCGACGACGCGGGCGGGCACGCGGTCGTCGGCCTGGACGCCGAACCCGACGGCCGTCCCGCCGTCGGGCACCGGGACGGCGACACCGTCCTGGTCCGGATCCCCACCGAGGCCGAGGCACTTCGCCGCACCGACCCGTCGCTGGCCCGCGAGTGGCGGTACGCGCTGCGCGAGGTGCTCGGCGGCCTGATGGCCCAGGGACGCACCGTCACCGGATTCACCCGGGACGGCCGGTACGTGATCGACAGACGTCAGGAGAAGCAGGGATGAAGCTCGTCGGTGTGGAACTGCGCCGGATCGCGATGCCGCTGGTCGCGCCGTTCCGGACCTCGTTCGCCACCATGGACACCCGGGAGATCCTGCTGGTCAGGGTCGAGACCGAGCACCACGAGGGCTACGGCGAATGCGTCACGACGGCCGATCCGCTCTACTCCTCGGAGTACACGGCGGGCGCGGCGGACGTGCTGCGCGGTCATCTGGTGCCCGCGCTCGCCGCCCTGCCGGACCTCGACCCCTGGGCCGTCGCCCCGGCGCTGGCCCCGTTCAAGGGCCACCGGATGGCCAAGTCCGCGCTGGAGACCGCGGTGCTGGACGCCTGGCTGCGGGCCCACGGCCTGTCCACGGGCCAGTGGCTGGGGGCCACGGCGGACCGGGTGCCCGCCGGGGTGTCGGTCGGGATCATGGACTCGGTCCCCGCCCTGCTCGACGCCGTCGACGGCTACCTGGCCGAGGGCTATCTCCGGATCAAGCTGAAGATCGAACCCGGCTGGGACGTGGAGCCCGTGCGCGCGGTCCGGGAGCGCTTCGGCGACGACGTGCTCCTCCAGGTGGACGCCAACACCGCGTACACCCTCGCCGACGCCGGGCACCTCGCCCGGCTCGACCCGTACGGACTGCTGCTCATCGAACAGCCCCTGGACGAGGAGGACGTACGCGGCCACGCCGCCCTCGCCGCCCGGGTCCGCACCCCCATCTGTCTGGACGAGTCCATCGTCTCCGCCCGCTCGGCGGCCGACGCCATCGCCCTGGGCGCTTGTTCGGTCGTCAACATCAAGCCGGGGCGGGTCGGCGGCTACCTGGAGGCCCGGCGGATCCACGACGTGTGCGCCGCGCACGGTGTCCCGGTGTGGTGCGGCGGCATGCTGGAGACCGGCCTGGGGCGGGCCGCCAACGTCGCCCTCGCCGCCCTGCCCGGCTTCACCCTGCCCGGCGACACTTCCGCCTCCGACCGGTACTACCGCACCGACATCACCGAACCGTTCGTACTGAGGGACGGCCGTCTCGACGTGCCCCGCGCACCCGGGCTCGGCCTCTCCCCGATCCCCGAGCGGCTGGCCGAGGTGACCGAATCGACGGAATGGATCAGCCGATGACCACACCGTGACCCGGCCCCGCCGGGCGCCCTGCCGCCCCTGACCCCGCCGGGGCGCCGTGACCGGCACGGACGCGTGCCGCGTTCGTCCGACGGGCCCGGTGACCGGGCGGGCCGGGGAGCCGCCCGCGGCCGTGTCCCGCTCGTCTACCGTGTGACGATGACGGAGCAGCCGCGGGCCGTGCTCGGCCGGATCCTCGACGATCTGGGATCGACGCTGATCGAGGTGGTGGCGGGGGAGGCCGACCCCTCCACCGCCGTCACCGGGGTGCTCATCCAGGATCCGCTGGACGAACCGGCGGGGCTGCCCGGGGCGGTGGTGCTCGGCGTCGGGGTGTACGGCGCCGGGGCCGTCGCGGCCCTCGTCGAACGGGCCGCCGGGCTCGGTGCGGTGGCCGTGGTGGTGCGTTCCCCGGTCCCGGTCGCCGGACCCGTGGCGGAGGCCGCCGACCGCACCGGCGTGACCGTGCTCGGCCTGACCCCCGGCGCGTCCTGGGCCCAGGTCGCCGCCCTGCTGCGGTCGCTGCTTGCCATCGGCGAACTGGGCACCGTGGGCGGCCCCGACGCCGCGGGCGGCACCGAACCGCTCGCGGGTGACCTGTTCGCCCTGGCCAACGCGACCGCCGCCCTGCTGGACGGGCCCGTCACCGTGGAGGACCGGGGCGGTCGGGTGCTGGCCTTCTCCAGCCGCCAGGACGAGGGCGACGACGCCAGGATCGCGACCGTCCTCGACCGCCAGGTGTCCGCCGAGAACCTGCGCGCCCTGGAACGGCGCGGCGCCTTCCGCGCCCTCTACCGCAAGGAGGAACCCGTCTACGTGACCGGTGTCTCCGACAAGCCCCGGGTCGCGACCGCAGTCCGGGCGGGCGGCGAGATCCTCGGCTCGATCTGGGTCGTGGTCGACGGCCCGTTGGGCGAGGACCGCACCCAGGCCCTCCAGGAGGCGGCGAAGGTGGCCGCGCTGCACCTGCTGCGCCACCGCGCGGGCGAGGACGCCGAACGGCGGCTGCGCGCGGACCTGCTGGCCACCGTTCTGGACGGCGGGCCGCACGCCCCGCAGGCCGCCGCACGGCTGGGGCTGTCCGCCCAGCCCGCCTGCGTGCTGGCGCTCCGGGTGACCGGCGAGCCGTCCGCCCCCGACCGGGTGGCCGCGGGCCACCGCGTCGCCGAGGCCCTCGCCCTGCACCTGGCCGCGATCCACCCCCGTACGGCCACGGCGCCGTCGGGAGGCGTCACCTACGCGGTCCTGCCCACGCGTTCGGACGAAAAAGCCCTGCGGGCGGCCGAGGCGTTCCTCGGCCGCGTGGGCGACCGGGTGCCCGCGGTCATCGGCATCGGGCGGCTCGCCGTCCGCCCGGCGGACCTGCGCCGCTCCCGCGCCGACGCGGACCGGGCACTGCGCGTCCTCGGCTCGGGGCGCTCGCGGCGCCGGTCCGCCCGCCTCACGGACGTCCATGCCGCCTCGCTCCTGGAGGAGCTGAGGGAACGGCTCGCCGCCGAGGACGACATCCCCGACGGGCCGGTCGTCCGGCTGCGCGCCTACGACGCCCGGCACCACACCGCCCTCACGGAGACCCTGGACGCGTGGCTGAACACCTTCGGCGACGTGCCCGCCGCCGCGGCGGCCGTCCACGTCCACCCCAACACCTTCCGCTACCGGCTCAAGCGGCTGGCCGAGGTGGCGGGCATCGAACTCGACGACCCGGAGGCCAGGTTCGAGGCGATGCTGCACCTGAGGCTGGATCCGCCGCACCCCTGACGTGGACCGCGTGGCCGATGCCGCCGGAACCGCGCCCCGCCGCAGTGACACGCGAGTCCGTCAGGACGGTGCGGGCGGCGCGGGGATGACAGAGTGCTCGCAGCAGCCGGACACGCCGGGGCACGGTGCCCGACCCCGGTGCGTCTTCGCGCCCGCGCGCGTCCGACGGCCTCGGTATCCGCATGTCGACGATGGGACAGATGCCATGCCTCTCCAGGGCGAGTACGAGCCGAGCCCCGAGAAGTGGGTCCGCGATCAGGTCGAGCTGTTCGAGAGCTCCGGCGGGACGGACGGAATCACCATGCGCGGCCTGCCGGTGGTCATCCTGACCACCCGCGGGGCCAGGAGCGGGAAGATCCGCAAGACCCCGCTCATGCGGGTCGAGCACGCGGGGATGTACGCCGTGGTCGCCTCGCAGGGCGGCGCCCCCAAGCATCCCGTCTGGTACCACAACGTCGTGGCCGATCCCCGGGTGGAGCTCCAGGACGGCCCGGTCCGGCAGGACATGAACGCCCGTGAGGCCACCGGCGAGGAGAAGGCGTTGTGGTGGCGGCGCGCGGTGGACGCGTTCCCCGACTACGCCGATTACCAGCGCAGGACCGAACGGCAGATCCCGGTCATCGTCCTGGAACCGGCGGCCGAGCAGCACTGACGACCGTCGCGGGGAGGCGCGGCGAACGCTCCGGCGCCTCCCCGCGCACCGCCCAGCGCGGTCATCCCGCGGGCGCGCCGGTCCCGAACCCCCGGCCCGGCGTGGCCGGACGGGCGGCGCGCCGAACGCATCCCGTGTCCGGTCAGGCAGTCAGTTTTCCGGGCAGCCAGCCGAGCTGCGCGGCCTTCTGGAACGGCCCGCCCCCCTCGTGGTCGTTGAAGTCGTACACCTCGATGGCCTTGTCCGGGTGGGCGTAGGCGTTGTAGGCGGCGAAGACGGTCGACGGCGGGCAGGTCATGTCCTCCAGGGCCGTCGAGAACAGCGCGGGCGCCCGTCCGCGCGCGGCGAAGTGCACCCCGTCGAAGTAGGAGAGGGTGGTCCTCGCACGCTCGGCCCGGCCCCGGTGCGTCTTGAGGTAGTTGCCCACTTCGCGGTACGGATTGCGGTCGGTGACGGTCAGCGCGCGGGGGAAGTCGCACAGGAACGGGACGTCCGGCGCGATCGCCGCCAGATCGGGTATCAGCCCGGCGACGGCGAGTGTGATGCCGCCGCCCTGGCTCTCGCCGACGGCCGCGGTGCGCGCCGCGTCGGCCAGCGGATGCGACCGGGCTGCCTCCACCGCCCGCACCGCGTCGGTGAACACGCGCCGGTAGTAGTAGGAGTGCGGGTCCTCGATGCCCCGGGTCATGAAGCCGGGGAACGCGGGCGCGCTGCCCACCGGGTCGGGGGTGTCGCCGGCCATCCAGCCGCTGCCCTGGCCCCGGGTGTCCATCACGAAGTGGGCGAACCCGGCCGACGCCCAGAGCAGATGGGTGTGCGGCAGGCCCCGCCCGCCGCCGTAGCCGATGAACTCCACGACCACCGGGAGCGGCCGCGTGGTACCGGCGGGGAGGACGAACCAGCCCTTCACCGGGTGACCTCCGAAGCCCGCGAATGTCACGTCGTACACGTCGACCGTCCTCAGCCCCGTGTCCGCGCACCGCTCGAACCGGGCGCCGAGCTCGTACGACCGTGCTTCGTCGAGCGTCTTCGACCAGAACGCGTCGAAGTCCGCCGGTTCCACCGACCGACTGCGGTGGTCGCGCAGCTCCTCGACGGGCAGATCGAACAGGGACATGAGGAACCGCCTTCGTCACGAGGGTGAGTGATCACCCATGGATTGTCGGTCACACCGTACGGGCACGGCGGAGCGTCGGTGCCGGGCGCCCTCCCGTGCGCGGGAGGGCGCCCGGTCCCTCGACGGTTGCCGCTCCGGCGCACCAGGGCGGTCGTCGGCAACATGACTCATGCGTATGACCCTGCCGCTGCGCGGCGGCCCGCGCGAGCAGGCCGACCATCTCGCGCACTTCCGGGCCGACGCCATGGTGCGCGACTGCGAGCTGATCCGGACCCGGCTGACCGGCGGCGAACCGCGGACGGTCCTCGGCCAGTCCTTCGGCGGCCCCCGAAGGACTGAAGGCCGTCCTCGTCACCGGCGGACTGCCCTCCCTCGACGCCCACGCCGACGACGTCGGGTGGTTGACCCTTGAGCGCGGTGTGTCTGCGGGTCCTCGACCGGCTGCCGGCCCTCGTCGGGACGAGATCCGACCCGTCGGCACGGGCGCAGGAGGCCGGTCACGCGCTCTCGCGACCGGCGCCCGCGCGCCGGGTGCGGCGCGGGTCAGCCCTGGAGGGCCCGCAGCGTCGCGTCCAGGTCCGTGGCCGGGCGCGGGGCGCGGTTGTGCGGCAGCTTCGACAGGGCCGCCGCCATGCCGCAGGTGTTGGTCACGGCCGAGAAGACCAGCCCGGCGCCGACACCGGCGGAGAGCCAGCGCGCGGCCGGGAAGCGCAGGCCCGTCAGCAGCCCCGCCATCACGAGCGAACCCGCGGCGAGCCGGACCTGACGTTCCATCGGCCAGGTCGTCCGGGCGCCGGCGGGGCGGTCGAGCGCACGGCCCTCGTTCTCCCAGCCCGACGTCCCGCCCGACAGGGTCGTGGCGTCGACATCGGCCGCCGCGAGGATGTCGCAGGCCCGGGTCGAGCGGACTCCGGAGGCGCACACCATGAGCAGCGGACCGCGGGCGGCGGCCGACTTGAGCGCGGGCACCGCTTCGGGGAGGCGGTCCAGCGGGATGTTCAGCGCGCCGGGGACGTGCCCGGAGGCGTACTCGCCAGGGGCCCGCACGTCGACGACGGTGAACTCCGCGAGCCGGGCCGCGGCCTGGGCGGGGGAGAGGGAGGCGGTGCTGGTCACGAACAGTCTTCCTTTCGTCCACCGGGGACACGGAGGGAGCTCGGCCCATCCGTCCCCATTCAGGTTAGAATACCCCTTGGGGTATCAGAGGAGGGTGTGTGCAACTCGACATCGCGGCCGACGAACTGAAGTCGGTCCTCAATCGCCTTCGCCGCGCTCAGGGGCAGCTGGCGGCGATCATCCGGATGGTCGAGGAGGGCCGGGACTGCGAGGACGTCATCACGCAGATGGCGGCCGTGTCCCGGGCGCTCGACCGCGCCGGTTTCGCGATCATCGCCACCGGGCTCCAGCAGTGCCTGGCCGACGGCGGGAACGAGCCGGCGGACCGGGACCAGATGCGGGCGCGGCTGGAGAAGCTCTTCCTCTCGCTGGCCTGAACCGGCCGCCGGGGGAGCGTCCCGGCGGCCGGATCGTTCCCAGGAGCCAAGCGACTGCTTGGTATGCGCTGCGGCGATGGTTTCGCCGACCGTGTTCGACAGCGTTGCGGAGGCCCCTCATGCAGGCATGGCGAGTGCACCGGAACGGCGAGCCGGGCGAGGTGATGCGGCTCGAAGAGACCGGACGCCCCGTGCCCGGGGAGGGCCAGGTGCTGCTCAGGGTGCGCGCTGCGAACGTCAACTTCCCCGACGCGCTGCTCTGCCGGGGGCAGTACCAGGTAGGGCCCCCGCTGCCGTTCACGCCCGGCGTGGAGATCTGCGGCGAGATGCCGGACGGGCGCCGGGTGCTCGCCACGGCGGCCCTGCCGGACGGCGGATTCGCGGAGTACGTCCTCGTCGGCGCGTCGGCGCTCCTGCCGGCCCCGGCATCCCTCGACGACGCCGAGGCCGCCGCGCTGCACATCGGCCACCAGACCGGCTGGTTCGGACTGCACCGCCGCGCCCGCCTCCGGGAGGGCGAGACCCTCCTGGTCCACGCGGCGGCTGGCGGCGTGGGCAGCGCGGCCGTCCAGCTCGGCAAGGCCGCCGGAGCCACTGTCATCGGTGTCGTCCCGGGGCCCGGGAAGGCGCGGACCGCCGCCGCGCTCGGCTGCGACCTGGTCGTCGACCGCTGCACCGAGGACATCGTCACGGCGGTCAAGGAGTTCACCGGCGGACGCGGCGCCGATGTCGTCTACGACCCGGTCGGCGGCGACGCGTACGCCAACTCCGTCAAGTGCGTCGCCTTCGAGGGCCGGATCGTCGTCGTCGGCTTCGCGAGCGGCGTCGTCCCTGCCCCGGCCCTGAACCACGCGCTCGTCAAGAACTACTCCGTCCTCGGACTCCACTGGGGCCTCTACGCCGCCAAGGACCCGGCAGCGGTCCTCGCCTGCCACGGCGAACTCTCCCGGCTCGTCGCGCAGGGCGTCGTCGAGCCGCTCGTCAGCGAACGCGTGGCGCTGTCCGGCGCGGCGGACGCCGTCCAGCGCGTCGCCGACGGCGCCACCACCGGCCGGATCGCGGTCCTTCCGGCGGGAGCGGCCCGCTGACGGCCCCGGCATCCGCCGGCCATATCCGTACGGCCGTCGCGGAACTGGTGGAACTTTCCGTGTCGTGACCGGGCGGGAGGAACGGTCCGGCGAGCGACGGGAGTTGGTGGCGCGATCGCGGACCCGTGCACCCGTGTCCCGTCGCCCCGGTACCGCGCACCCCTTTACCTGCTGTTTAATTGCAACCGATTCGCAATAACAGTCGATCTTCAATAAGGGGTGTGCGAAGTATGACGGGCCGATCGATACGGGGCACGGCCGCCGTGACACTGGCGACCGTGCTGTCGCTGTCCGCGGCGGCCTGCTCGACGCCGAACGGCGCGGACGGCGGCGGCTCCGGCTCGGGGGCGGGCGACTCGGCGGTGGTCGGCATCGCGTACGAGCCCGACAGCCTCAGCCCGCTCCTGGGCTACGGCAAGGACGGCAACTCCAAGATATTCGACGGGCTGCTCACCCTCGACGCGGACATGAAGCTGCGCCCCGCGCTGGCCACCGCCCTGCCCGAGGTGAGCGCCGACGGGCTCACGTACACCTACCGGCTCCGCAAGGGCGTGAAGTTCAGCGACGGCAAGCCGTTCGGCGCCAAGGACGTGGTCTTCACCTACCGCACCGTCCTGGACCCGAGGACCAACAACGCCTCCCGCACCGAGCTCGACGCACTGAAGAGCGTCGAGGCGAGCGGCGAGGACACCGTCGTCTTCCACCTCAAGTACCCCTACGCGCCCTTCGCCCAGCGCACCGTCCTGCCCATCGCCCCCGAACACGTCGCGGCCGGGCAGGACGTCAACACCGGCGCCTTCACCACCCACCCCGTCGGCACCGGCCCCTACCTCCTCACCAAGTGGTCCAAGGGCGAGAAGCTGAGCTTCCGGGCCAACCCCCACTACTGGGGCGGCGCGCCGAAGGTGAAGAAGTTCACCATGGTGATCATCAAGGACGACGACGTGCGCGCCACCCGGCTGCGCTCCGGCGAGCTCGACGGCGCCATCCTGCCGCCCATCCTGGCCAAGGGCTTCGCCAAGGACAGCGGCACGAAGACGTACGCCGCCACCACCTACGACTACCGCAACGTGACCCTGCCCACGCACAACAAGGTCACCGGCGACACCGCGATCCGGCGAGCCCTGGACGTCGCCGTCGACCGGCAGGCCATGGTCGACTCCATCCTCAACGGCGAGGGCAGGCCCGCCTACGGTCCCGTCCCCACCGACAGCGAGTGGTTCACCAAGGGCACCGAACGCGCCCAAGACCCGGCCGCCGCGAAGAAGATCCTCGACGCCGCCGGCTGGAAGCCCGGCAAGGACGGCATCCGCGTCAAGGACGGCGTGCGCGCCGCGTTCCCGCTCTGGTACCTCACCGGCGACAAGCTCCGCCAGGACCACGCCCTCGCCTACGCCTCCGACGCCAAGAAGGTCGGCATCGACATCACCACCGAGTCCGGCACCTGGGAAGTCATCGAGCCCCGGATGAAGCACGACGCGGTCCTCGCCGGCGGCGGATCGCCCGCCGACCCCGACTTCGACCAGTACTCCCTGCTGAAGTCCTCCCTGGCGGGCGACGGCTTCAACAACATGGCCCGGTACGAGAACAAGACCATCGACCAGGCCCTCGAAGAAGGCCGCAGGAAGGGCGACAAGGCCGCCCGCAAGGCCGCCTACGACACCGTCCAGCGCGAACTGGTGAAGGACCCCGGCTACACCTTCCTCACCCACATCGACCACCTCTACGTCGTGAAGGACCGGTTCGGCGCGCTCACCACCCAGGTCGAGCCGCACGACCACGGCCTGGCCACCGGCCCATGGTGGAACGTCGAGGACTGGACGCCCAAGAAGTGAGCCGCCGCCTCCCCTGGGGGCCGATGGGCAGGATGGCGGGACGGCGGGCACTGCTCGCCGTCCCCGTCCTCCTCGCCGTGACGTTCGGCGTCTTCGCCGTCGCCGCCGCCTCGCCCTTCGACCCGGTCAAGGCGTACGCGGGCACCGCCGGGCTCACCGCGTCGCAGGAGAACCTCGACCAGCTGCGCGCCAATCTCGGCGTCGACCAGCCACTGGTGACCCGCTGGTGGAACTGGCTGACCGCCGCGCTCCACGGCGACCTCGGCGTCTCCAGTGTGATGCGCCAGCCGGTCGCCGACGTCATCGGTGAGCGCCTCGGCTGGTCCGTGCTGCTCGCCGGGACCGCCTTCCTCGTCGCCATCGTGCTCGGCACGGGCCTGGGTGTCCTGGCCGCCCGCAGGCCCGGCGGCCTGCTCGACCGGTGCGTCTCCGCGGCCGCGTACACCCTCGAAGCCGCCCCGGCATTCTGGCTGGGACTGCTCGCCATCTGGTTCTTCGCCGTGGAACTCGGCGTGCTCCCGGCCGGCGGCCTCACCGACGCGGCCAGCGACACGGTCACCTTCGGCCAGGTCGCCGGTCATCTGGTGCTCCCCGCGTCCGTGCTCGGGATCTCGCAGCTGCCGTGGTTCTTCCTCTACGTGCGCCAGGGCGTCGCCGACGCGCTCGACGAGGACCCGGTGCGCGGTGCCCGCGCCCGCGGGCTGCGCGAACGGACCGTGCTGCTCGGCCACGCGCTGCGCTCCGGGATGCTGCCGATGCTCACCCTCATCGGCTCCCGCGTCCCCGAACTCATCACCGGAGCCCTGCTCGTCGAGACGGTCTTCAGCTGGCCGGGCATCGCCGCGGCCACCGTGCAGGCCGCCACCTCCGTCGACTTCCCGCTGCTCGCCGCGCTCACGGTGCTCGCCACCGCGGCGGTCGTGCTGGGCAACCTGCTGTCCGATGTGCTGTACGCGCTCGCCGACCCGAGAGTGGGTTTCGATGGCTGAGGCCGTTCTCGGATCCACCCGCCGCACCAGCCGCCGCGTCCGGCTGCTGTGCTCCGCCGGGATCACCGCCGCGGTCCTCCTCGCGGTCCTCCTCGTCCCCCCGCTGGTCCAGCTCGACCAGCAGGCCGTCGACCTCTCGGCCCGGCTCCGGCCGCCGTCCTGGGAGCACCCGTTCGGAACCGACGAAGTCGGCCGCGACCTGCTGCTGCGCTGCATCTACGGGCTGCGCGTCTCGCTGCTCGTCGGCGTCGTCGCCGGCCTCACCGCCACCGTCGTCGGCACCGCCGTCGGCGCGCTCGCCGCCGTGTTCGGCGGCTGGGTCGACCGGGTCGTCATGCGGCTCGTGGACACCTTCTCGTCCGTACCGCACCTGCTGCTGGGCATCTTCATCGTGGCCATGTTCCGGCCCGGCGTCGGCCCGGTCATCGTCTCCATCGCCCTCACCCACTGGCTGTCCACCGCGCGGATCGTGCGCTCCGAGGTGCTGTCGCTGCGTTCCCGGCCGTTCATCGACGCGGCGATCTCCGGGGGCGCCTCGCGCGGCCGGGTCGTCGTCCGGCACCTGCTGCCCGCGGTGCTGCCGCAGGCCGGTCTCGCCGCGGTGCTGATGGTGCCGCACGCCATGTGGCACGAGTCCGCCCTCTCGTTCCTGGGGCTGGGGCTGCCCGCCCACCAGGCGAGCCTGGGCAACCTCGTACAAACGGCGCGCGGTCCGCTGCTCGCCGGGGACTGGTGGCCGACGCTCTTCCCCGGCCTCTTCCTGATCGTCCCGACCCTCGCCCTGGCCGGCCTCGCCGGTGCCTGGCGGGAACGGATCAACCCGCGCCGCCGATCGGAGCTGATGCTGTGACGACCACCCCGCGACTGCCGTCCCCGGGCACCGGGACCCCGGCCCCAGCGGCCCCGGTCCTCTCCGTCCGCGGGCTCTGCGTCCGCTTCCGGATGCGTGGCGGACGGCACATCGCGGCCGTCACCGACGCGCACTTCGACCTCGCGGCGGGGGAGTGCCTGGCCCTCGTCGGCGAGAGCGGTTGCGGCAAGTCCGTCCTCGCCTCCGCGCTGCTGGGACTGCTCCCCGGCAACGCGGAGACCGGGGGCTCGGCGGTTCTCCAGGACGGCACCGACCTCCTCACCGCCGACGAGAAGACCCTCGCCCGCACGGTGCGGGGCCGCCGCGTCGGACTTGTCCCGCAGAGCCCCGCGGCCCATCTCACCCCGGTGCGCACCGTCCGGACCCAGCTGGAGGAGACCCTCCGTGAACTGACCGGCACCCGCAGGCCGGAGCTGCGCGCCGCCGCCGAACGGGCCGCCGAACGCGCCGCGTTCCCGCCCGGCCACCTGGACCGCTACCCGCACGAGCTCTCCGGCGGCCTCGCCCAGCGCGCCGCCACCGCGCTCGCCCTGATCGGCGACGCGCCCCTGCTCCTGGCCGACGAACCCACCACCGGGCTCGACCGCGACCTGGTCGAGCGGACCGTGGACGAACTGCGCCGCCACACCGACGGCGGCCGGGCGCTGCTGATCATCACCCACGACCTGGCGGCGGCCGAACGGATCGCCGACCGCGTCGCCGTCATGTACGCGGGCCGCATCGTCGAGATCGCCGACGCCGGAGGGTTCTTCGGGAAGCCCGGGCCACGCCACCCGTACGCCCGCGGGCTCCTCGACGCCCTGCCGGAACGCGCTTTCCTCCCCATCCCCGGAATGCCGCCGGAGCTCGGGGCGCTCCCCGACGGCTGCGCGTTCGCGGCCCGCTGCCCGCGCGCCGACGACCGATGCTCCGCGCCACCCCCGTTCGACGGCCGTCTCGCCTGCCACCATGGTGCGCCGGCGTACGCGCAGGAGTCCGCCCGTGCTTGAACTCACCCGTATCACCGCCGGGTACGACCGTCGTGCCCCCGTGGTCCGTGACGCCTCGCTGGCCATCGAGCCGGGGGAGTCCGTCGGGCTCCTCGGGCCCAGCGGCTGCGGCAAGTCCACCCTGGCCAAGGTGGCCGCCCTGCTGCACCGGCCGGACGCGGGCACGCTCACCCTCGACGGCCTGCCGGTACGCGGCTGGCGGCACCGGGCCCCGAGGGAACAGCGCATCGCCGTCGGCGTCGTCTTCCAGCAGCCCCGGCTCTCCGCCGATCCCCGGCTGAGCCTGCGCGAACTCATCGCTCAGCCGCTGCGGGCCACCGGCCGGCGCGCCGAGGTGGCGGACCGGGTGGCGGAACTCGCACCGGCCGTCGGACTCACCGCCGAACTGCTGGGCCGCCGCCCCCACGAGGTGAGCGACGGACAGCTGCAGCGCGCCTGCCTCGCCCGGGCGTTGGTGCTGCGCCCGCGCTGGCTCATCTGCGACGAGATGACGGCGATGCTCGACGCGTCGACGACCGCCGCACTGGTCGCGGTCGTCGAGGCGTACCGGCACGAGTCGGGCGCCGGACTGCTGGCCGTGGGCCATGACCGGGTCCTGCTGGAACGCTGGTGCGACCGCACGGTCGGCTGGCCGGAGATCTGCGAGCCCGGCCCGGCGACCCCCGAGCCCCGGGAGGGCGCGTGCCGGGCGGGATGAGCGGCGACCGCGCCCGCGGGACCGCCGCCGTGACGAGGCCGTCGGCTCCCCGCCGGCGTCGCGCGCGCAGAGCGGCCGGGCCGGGGAGGACCCAGAGGCCGATCGCCTCGGCACCGATGACCTGACGGACCTGGAGCACTCGCCCGACGGGGGCACCCGCAGCGACGGGATCGGCCCCGGCGGCCGTTCCGGCGCGCCGGGGCCGGTACGTGACAGCCGACAACACCCGGACAACACCCGGATGGCGGACATGCAAGTCCATCGGACGGCCTCCCCACTACGCCACACTGGCGGCCGAATGCCGCATTCCGGCGCGGCGGAGGAGGTTGGCCATGGCCATTTCGATCTCACTGGTGCTGCTTCTGCTGATCCTCGCTGTGGTCTTCCTCCGCAACGGGGGGCTGAAGGTCTCGCACGCGCTGGTCTGCGCCCTGCTCGGGTTCTTCCTCGCGGGCACGAGCATGGCGCCGACCATCCAGGACGGCCTGACGGCCACGGCCGACGTCGTCAGCAGCCTGGGCCCCTGACGCCGACGGTCCTTCGGCGACCCCGTCGCGTCGGCCGTGCCGGCCAATCGTACGGTGCCCCGGGCGCTCACCCGGCGGCGCGCACCCGCGGGGAGCGCAGCCATGCGACGAGCAGGCGGTTGACCTCCGCGGCACGTTCCTGCTGGAGCCAGTGGCCGCAGCCCGGCAGGATGTGGGAGGAGACCAGGCCGGGGAGCGTGGCGGGGAAGGCGGCGATCGCGTCGGCCGACCAACCGGTCGACGGGTCGAGTTCACCGCCGATGAAGAGGGACGGCGGGGTGAGCGGCGCCCCGTCCAGGCCGGCGAGGTCCTCCCAGTCCCCGTCGACGTTGCGGTACCGGTTCAGCGCACCCGTCAGCCCGGTCCGCTCGAACTCCGCCGCGTAGAAGTCCAGATCGGCCTCGCTCAGCCAGGACGGGAGCACCCCGGCGGGGAACCGGTCACGCATCCGCGCTCCCGGCGGCACGAGGAAGGGACTGTCCGCCCCGCCCGGCGGCATCGTGTCGGCGGAGAGCGCGGCGTAGAACCCGGCCAGCCATCCGCGCACATCGGGCTCGATCTCCGCCTCGGCCCGTCCCGCTGCCTGGAAGTAGCCGACGTAGAACTCGTCGGCGCCGCCGACGCGGGCGAACACCTCGGTCGGCCGGGGGCCGCTCCTCGGGGCGTACGGGACACCGAGCAGCCCCACGGAGGTGAACACGTCCGGTCTCAGCAGCGCGCTGCCGGACGCGATGACCGCCCCCCAGTCGTGCCCCACGATCGTCGCGGTCCGCTCGCCGAGCGCCCGTACCACCCCGACGTTGTCGGAGACGTGGACGGGCATCCGGTACGCCTCCACCTCCCCGGGACAGGACGAACGGCCGTACCCGCGCACGTCGATCGCGACCGCGCGGAAACCCGCCGCGGCGAGTGCCGGAAGCTGATGGCGCCACGAGTACCACGACTCGGGAAAGCCGTGCACCAGCAGAACCAGGGGGCCACTGCCCTGTTCCACCAGATGGATGCGGCCGCCGGGCACTTCCACCAATCGGTGGACGGCGGCCGACGGCGCGGGCAAGGGCAGGTGGGTGGACGGCACGGTTCTCTCCTCGCAGGCGTGGGCGGCGGCGGTCCGGCCGTGGGCGCTGGGCACCCGCCCGGGAGCGCGCCGGTGCCGGTACCGCCGATGCCACGATCATTCGGCCGTGCCCGCCGCGGCCACAAGGATCCTTGCCATTGCGGCAAACGCCGGTACGGGGCGCCGTGTCCCGGCGCACCACGCGCTCACGGACCGACGAGCCGGGAACGGATCAGGAACCGCACCCCCTCCGGAGCCTCCAGCGAGAATCCGCTGCCCCGTCCCTCCACCACGTCGACGATCAGCCGGGTGTGCGCCCACACCTCGAACTGACTCCGCGAGATCCAGAACGGGATGCTCTCCGGCACCCCGTCGACCTGGAGGGAGGCCAGCAGCACGTCGGAGCCACCCGTACGGAACTCGCCGTCCCGGTAGCACATGGGCGCGCTGCCGTCGCAGCAGCCGCCCGACTGATGGAACATCAACGGGCCGTGGGCCGCACGCAGCCGTCGCAGCAGCTCGGCCGCCGCGGGGGTGAGCTCCACGGCCGCCGCCCCGGCCGCGCTCACCGCGGCGTCCCGCGGCCGGGAGACGCCGGTGCGCGCCGGGACGGCGGCAGGCTCCTCGCCGTGTCCCACCGGCTCGTACCGATCCGGTCCATGTCGTGTCGGTCCATGTGCGTGTCCCTCCACCTCTGCGCGGGAAACGGGGCGCGGGCGCGACCGTCGTGCACCTCTCGGCCCGTCCCCGCCCACGCGGCACGGTCCCGGGCCGGCCCCGGTGTCACCGTACTTCAGGACCGGGCCGGGGCCGAGGCCGATGCGACGGTCCCGGACCCGGCCCGGAAAGGCCGCCGGCGCGACCGTACGGGCCACCCGCGCCGGCCGGTGCCGCACACGGCGTGACGCGTGGCGCCGGCGGAATCGAACCGGCCATTTCGAGTTGCCCGCCGCGCCCCGTCCCCACCGGACGGCCCGGGGGACGGCCGTCGGCGACGGGGGACCGGACCGGCCGGAAACAGCGCGACGACGGTGCGTCAAGCGCGGTTCTCGCCAACAGCGATGGGCCCCCCGAGGAACGGCATGGTGACAGCGGGGCGGGCCCGCTTAGTGTCTGAGGTCGCACAGCGAAGGCATCCCGGCCGGACCACCGGAAGGGCCGACGACCCATCGCACGGGGGAAGCAGTGACGCCTGTCCGACCCGTCCTCGCGCGGGCCATCCATCGCACCCCCTTACTCCCCCTGGACGTCGCCCACCGGGGCCGGGTCCGGCGTCCGGGACTGAAGCTGGAGGAACACGGCCCCACCGGATCGGTGAAGGACCGCAGCGCCGTCGCCCTCCTGCGGGCGCTGCACGACGAACGACCGCTCGCCCCCGGCACGGTGGTGGTGGAATCCACCTCCGGCAACCTCGCCGGGATCGGCGCCCACCTGCGGCAAAGCCGCCCGGACGTCGCCGTCGTCGCCGTGGACGTCACCGGCTCCACGGCCGTCTCGGGCGGCACCGGGCGCCGCCTGATTCCCGACGGCGGCGAGAAGTACCGCGACCCTCTACTCCGACGACTGGGCGGGCGGGGCATCGTGAAGGAGGTCGCCACGGCCATGCAACGGCTGCGCCGCGAGGGCCTCTTCTTCGACAGGAAGCACCAGGAGCACTGACCATGGGCACGAGCACCACCACCACTCCCGCCCCGCAGGCGCAGGACACCGGCTACCGGCAGTTCCTGCCGCTGGTCCAGGGCGCCACGCTGATCGAGTGGACCGGCACGGGACTGTTCCTCGCGGTCTCGACCATCTACTTCGTCAAGGTCGCCCATCTCAGCACCTCCTCCGTCGGCGCCGGGCTGACGATCGGCGGCGCCATCGCCGTCGCCGCCGCCGTCCCCATCGCGCGGCTGGCCGGGCGATGGGGACCGAAGCCGGTGCTCATCGGGGTGATGCTGCTGCGCGCCCTGGCCACGATCGGCTACCTGTGGGTGGACGGCTGGTGGAGCTTCCTCGTCGTGGTCGCCCTCGTCGCCGTCACCGAGCAGTCCTCGCCCCCGCTCGTGCAGTCGTACGTCGGCGCCCGGGCCCCCGAGAGCCTGCGCGCCAAGGTGATGGCCGTGCAGCGCACCGTCGTCAACCTCGGCATCAGCCTGGGCGGACTGATCGCCGGGGCCGCGCTCGGCTCCGGCGCGCCGGGCGCCTTCCGGCCGTTGCTGATCGGCGGCGCGGTCGCCTACGTCGTGGTCGCCGGGGTGTACGCCACCGCACGGACGGAGGAGACCGCGGCCACCGCCGACAGCGCCCGGGTCGCCCCGCTCCTCAAGGACCGCGCGATGCTCGGGCTCACCGCCTACAACGCGCTGGTGTCGCTGTGGATGCCGGTCCTCAACGTGGCGTTCCCGCTGTGGCTCGTCACCGAGACCGACGTACCGGAGCGGTATGTCGGCATCCTGTACGCCGTCAACACCGTGCTGTGCATCGCCCTTCAGTACCCGCTCAACCGCTGCTACGGCACGACCCGCCGGGCGTGGTACTCGTACGCGGCCGCGGCCCTGCTGCTCGCCCTCAGCGCCCTGGCCTTCGCCGCCGCGCCCGGCTTCGGCCGCGAACCGGCCCTGCTGGTGCTCGGCGGCGCGGTCGTCCTGCTGACCTTCGCCGAACTGCTCCAGGTCGGTGCCTCGTGGACGCTGTCCTTCGAGCTGGCACCGCAGGGGGCGCGCAGCGCCTACCTGGTGCTGTTCAACACCAGCCGCACCGTCGCCAACCGGGTCGCCGGTCCGGTACTCATGACCGGCGTAGTCCTCGCCCTCGGCACGGCCGGCTGGATCGCGCTCGCCTGCGTGCTGCTGCTCGGCGCGCTCGTCCCCTTCGCGGTACTGCGCGGACCGCGCGCCACCGCCGGCTGAACCACCCCCGCACGCCTTTCCCCGTCAGTGCCGGACCTCATGCCAAGGAGCCCCGCCCGCCATGGACTTCGAGCACTGTCCCGACAGCCGTTTCCGCTATCTGACCCGTGCGGACGTCATCGAGGCCGCCCGCGGCGTCGACATCGTGACGGCGGTGGCCGAGGCGCTCACCCTGCACTCCGCCGGACAGTCGGTCCTGCCCGAGGAGGCGTACCTCGGCTGGACCACGCCGGAGGGCGACCAGGCCCGGCTGCTGGCCATGCCCGGCGCGCTCGTCCAGGACGGCCGGCCGCCGGTCATCGGCATGAAGACCATCAACGCCTCGATCGGGAACCCCGATCGAGGCATACCGCGCTCCCAGGGCTTCACCCTGCTCCTGGACCCGGAGACCGCCCGCCCCCGCGCACTCATGGAGGCCGCGTACATCAGCGCGATGCGCACCGCGGCGGTCACCGCCCTCGCCGTCCGCCATCTGGCGGTGCCGGAGCCGCGCTCACTGGCGCTGATCGGCTGCGGGGCGCTCGCCCAGGCACACGTGGCGCTGCTGCTGGAGACCGTGCCCACCCTGCGCCGGATCGCCCTGTACGACCTGGCGCCCGAGCGTGCGAAGGCCGTCGCCGCGTACATCGCCTCGCTCCCCGGGGCCGCGGGCATCGAGACCGTGCTCGCCGAGGACCCGCGCGAGGCCGTGCGGGACGCCGAACTCGTCGAGCCCGTCATTACGGTGACCGAGGGCCACATCGAGCCCGACTGGCTGAGGCCGGGCGCCCTGGTGTGCCACGTGTCGCTCGACGACCTCACCGAGGCGGCCGTGCTCGCGGCCGGCACCGTGATCGTCGACGACTGGAGCCTGGTCCGCGGCGACCCGCGCCGGCTGCTGGGACGCATGCACCGGGCCGGCACCCTGCTCGGCCCCGACGGCACCCCGCGCGAGGGCGTCACCGCGCGCCCCGGCGCCCGCCGTGTCGACGGCACCCTCGGCGACGTTCTGACGAGCCGTCACCCTGGCCGCCGCGACCCGGAGGAGACCGTGATCAGCAACCCGTTCGGCATGTCGATCCTCGACGTGGCCGTCACCGCCATCGCCGCACTCTGCCGCGAGACCCCGCAGGAGGACCAGGCATGAGCACCCCCTGGCTCGGCATACCGGAGAACGAACCGGAGGGCGGGGGCGCGACCGGCACGCTCGTGGTCTGCTTCGCCCCCACCGGCGCCCACGGCTCGACCTTCGCGGGCTGGCGCGGCCGGCTCCCCGCGGACACCGCGCTCGCGCTGGTCACACCGCCGGGACGGGGCACGCGGATCGACGAGGAACCGGTCGTCGACATGGCCGTCTACGCGGACGCCGTGGCGGCCGAGGTGCGCGCGGCGCGCGGCGGACGGCGCCTGGTGCTGATCGGCGTCAGCCTCGGCGCGCTGCTGGCGTACGAGACGTGCGGCCGGCTGCTCGGCGCCGGGGTGCCGGTCGCACGGCTGTGCGCGGTGGCCGGACAGTGCCCCGGCGACTTCCACGGCGACGGCGACGAGGTCACCGTCGAGGACGCGCGCGCCTTCGTCGCCGGGACCGGGCTGACCGATCCCGAACTCCTGGCGGACCCCGAGTTCGAGGAGGTGCTGCTGCCCCCCGTCATCGCCGACCTGCGGCTGTGCGGACGCTACGACGGCGGCCGGACCCCCGTGCCCGACGTCGAACTGCGCGGCGTGTGGGCCACCGACGACCCGCACGTGCCCGAGGTGACGGTGCGCCGCTGGGCCGACTGGACCCGGGGCACGTGCACCTTCCGGTCCGTCGAGGGCGGGCACTACGCCCACCAGGAGAACCCGGACGCGGTCATCTCCGCCTGTCTGGACGGCCTTGTCGGCACCAGCCCGTCCCGCCGGTCCGTCCTCGGAGCCGGTGCGACGGCCGTCGCGGGCACGCTGCTGGGCCTGGGCACGGCCACCGCCGCCGCGCCCCGCGCCTCGGCCGCCGCGCGCACCACGGGCGCGGCGGCCTTCGACGGAGACCCCACCGACCCGGTGGAGCTCGCCGTCGCCATGATCCGCCAGGACACCAGCAACCCCGGCGACGGAGCGCTCACCGAACCGTACGCCCGGATGCTCCAGGACGTCTTCCGGGCCGCCGGGGTCGCCACCGAGATCGTGCCCACGCCCAAGGACGGCAACGTCCACTTCTTCGCACGCGTGCCCGGCAGCGGGACGGCCCGGGAGAAGCCACTGGTCCTGCTCGGCCACTCCGACGTCGTGCCCGCCGTCGGTGACGCCTGGACCACGGACCCGTTCGTCGGCGAGATCAAGGACGGCAAGCTGTACGGCCGCGGCGCGCTCGACATGAAGGGCGTCAACGCCGCCTTCGTCGCCGCTCTGCTGCGACACGTCCGCGAGGGCGCGATCTTCGACCGCGACATCGTGTTCTGGTCCGACTGCGACGAGGAACAAGGACCCTACGGGGTGCGCTGGTTCCTCACCGAGCACCCCGGCAGGGTCGAGGCGGGCGCGGTCATCACCGAGGGCGGCTGGGTCCTCGACCAGCGCGACGGCACCACCCCCATGATCGCCTCCCTCACCTGCAACGACAAACGGTCCCTGCTGCTGCGGCTGGAGACCTCCTCGTACGCCACCCACACGTCCAAGCCGTTCACCGGACAGGCGGTGATCCGGCTGGGGGAGGTGCTGGAGCAACTGGGGGACTGGCGGGCCCACATCCGCCCCAACGCGCTGTCCCTGCGCTACTTCGCCGAACTCGCCGAGGCCACCACCGACCGACAGCTCGCCGAGGCCGTCCGGCAGATGTTCGCCGCCCGCGGCGAACAGGAGCGGGACCGGGCCGGTGAGGCGGTGATCCGGCTCAGCGGGACACCGGAACTGCACAACGCGATGCTGCGGACCACCCTCGCCTTCACCGCGGCCCGGTCCGGCTACTACCCGAGCATCGTGCCCGGCACGGCGACCGCGGAGTTCCGCGCCGCCTTCCTGCCCGGCGCCGACGACCCCGGCCGGATCGTCGCCGAACTGCGCTCCCTGATCGGCAACCGGGCGACACTGACCGTCGTAGGGAACCCCGGCGAGAGCGAGCAGCAGGCACTGGACCGGCTGCGCGGCTACCTCGCCACGCCCGACTCCACGCACGACACGGACGTCTTCCGCGCCTGGCAGGCGGCCGTGCGCCGCACGCACCCCGGAGCGAGGGCCACCGCCTGCCAGTTCGAGGCGGTCACCAGCGCCGTCCCGTTCCGGGAGCAGAACATCCCCGTCTACGGCATGTATCCGTTCACGGTGGACCGGGACATGCTCAAACGCATGCACGGAACCGACGAGCACATCGGCGTCGAGGCCCTGCGGCGGGGCACCGACACCGTCTACCACCTGCTCGCCGGACTGCGCACCGGTACCTGACCCCCCGAGCACACCGTACGGGCGTGTCCCCGGCCACGCCCGTACGTCCGGCACGCCGCGCCGGCTGTCCGGCGGGGGGGGCCGGGTCAGGGCACCCGGACCCGGTCGAGGGAGCGTTCGCCCGCCCGTTTCCCGTCCTCGTACCGCTCGGAGCGCCGTTCGTCGTCCCGCTGCGGTTCCCAGCGCCTCGACTCCTGCCAGTGCTCCCGCAACTCGCCCTCGTCCTGCCGGAAGCCGGTGGCCAGGCCCGCCGCCTGCGCCGCTCCCGGTGCGGTCGTCTCGGAGACGACCGGGCGGCTGACGGGGACACCGAGCACATCCGCCCGGATCTGCATGCACAGGCCGTTGGCCGTGACCCCGACGTCGACCTTCAGCACGCCGATCTGCTCGTGCTCCAACTGGTGCTCGGCCACTTCGTTCCCGTCGTGATCGAAGATCACGAAGCGGCTGCTGGTGGTGCCCTGGTCCAGTGCCCCGATGAAGTCCGCCATGGCGTGCTGCCTCTCCTGGATCCGCGTCCGGTGCCGGATCTGCCGTCATCTCTCCGGGGGCACCGGGATGCTGCCCTCCGGCTCCGGTTCCGCGGCGGGGATGAACCGGCCGACGAGGTACTTGTAGAGAAAGGCGCCGACCGGGCCGCCCACGAGCGGGCCCACGATCGGCACCCAGAAGTAGAGGTTCCCGTACTGGTCCCGCCACGCCTCCCCATAACCCGTCAGAAAACTCGCCAGTCTGGGCCCGAGGTCACGGGCGGGATTGATCGCGTATCCGGCATTGGTGCCGAATGCCATGCCGATGGCCACCACGACGAGCCCCACGATGAACGGACTCAGATTGGCGCCCGGTGGCGTATTGAGCAGATCCGTGACCGCGAAGATCAGCAGGACCAGAATGGCGGTTCCGATGATCTGGTCCCGCAGTGCTCCCCATTCGGTGACGGGGAGTGCGGTATTGCCGTTGGCGGGCAGGGTCGAGAAGACTCCTTGCGTTTTGATGGTGTGTCCGGGATCCGCCCTCGCCAGTGCCTCGGTGTAATTCCAGCGCACCACCAGTGCGGCGACGAAGGAGCCCGCCAGCTGTGCGAGGGAATAAGGTGCGACCTTCCTCCAGGGGAAATCCTTGAAGGCCGCGAGCGAGAGCGTCACGGCCGGATTGAGGTGAGCACCGCTCAGTCGGCCCGCCACATAGATGCCCAGGGTGACTCCGAGCCCCCAGGCCCAGGCGATGCTGTCGTGGTTCCCGAGTCCGCCCGGCGGTTCGGTGAGCGCGCCGCCGGCCGCGACCTGGGCCACCACCCCGCAGCCGAAGAGAATGAGAATCAACGTTCCGGCGAATTCCGCCGCGAGTTCCCCGCCCAGTCCCGACAACCTGCGTCGTTCCATGGGGATCTCGCTTCCTGTCGGGTCACGGCCGTGGTCGGCATTGATCCAGACATGAGCGTAGGCGCGCGGGTCTGCTTCCGCGCGCGGTGCTGCGGCGGTGGTGTGAGGGCGGTCCTCAGAGCCTGTCGGGCGACCTCTGGCCGGGCAGCCACGCCCTGGTACGCACTCCCCAAGGCGTCGAGGGCCAGGGGAGACCCTCTCCGGCGTTTCCTGTACGTCGTGATAGCGCCGCTACCGGGACGTATAGGCGCCTTGGAATCGCACGCACCGAGCCGCGTCCGCTTTCCGGTCGCAGGCCGCCCGACAGGCTCTCAGCCCGCCCCGCCGGTCCGGACGGCCCGCGGTGCCGGGGCGTCACGCAGCCCGAGGCGCAGATGCTCCACGTGGTGGAGGGCCTGGTCGAGGAGCTCGGCCACGTGGTTGTCGTACAGCGCGTAGATCACCGACCGTCCCCGGCGCTCACCGGTGACCAGGCCGAGGTTGCGCAGCAGTCGCAGTTGATGGGAGCAGGCGGACTGTTCCATGCCGACCGCCTCGGCGAGCTCCGTCGCCGCGCACGGCCCCTCCTGGAGGCGGGCGAGGATGCGGAGCCGGGAGGGGGTGGCGAGGGCCTGCAGGGTGGTCGCCACGTCCGCGGCCCCCACCGCGTCGAGACGCTCGCGCGCCGTGGCAGTGGTGTTCGCGTCGACTCCGTGGCCCATGCCCTCATCCTACGGAGTCATTGCATGAATACCTGTTCATATAATCCTGTATGGTGAACCCGGTCCGGCCCGCCGCGCGAAGGAGCAGCGTCCATGTCCGTCACCATCACCCCCCAGGCACCACCCGCCGGGCGGGTCCGGGACGGGCGTCCCGGCGGGCGCCGCACCCGGCTCCTGGCTCTTCCGGAGGCCCGCTGGGCCGCCGCGGCCCTCGTGCTGTTCCTGGCGGCACTGCCCCTGCATCTGCTCGGCGCCCCGGCCTGGGCGTGGGGCCCGCTCTACGCGATGACGTACGCAGCGGGCGGCTGGGAGCCCGGGTGGGAAGGGCTGAAGGCCCTGGGGAACCGGACGCTGGACGTGGACCTCTTGATGGTGGTCGCCGCTCTCGGGGCTGCGGCGATCGGACAGGTGCTGGACGGCGCCCTTCTGATCGTCATCTTCGCGACGTCCGGCGCCCTGGAAGCACTGGGCACCGCGCGGACCGCCGACTCGGTGCGCGGTCTGCTCGATCTCGCGCCCGCGACGGCGACGCGGCTGGGCGAGGGCGACACCGAGGAGGTGGTGCCCACCGAGCGGCTGAGGGTCGGAGACGTGATCCTGGTCCGCCCGGGGGAGCGGGTGGGCGCCGACGGCCGCGTCCTCGACGGGGCCGGCGAGGTCGACCAGGCCACCATCACCGGCGAGCCGCTGCCGGTGGCCAAGGAGCCGGGCGACGAGGTCTTCGCCGGGACGCTGAACGGCACCGGGGCGCTGCGGATCGTGGTGGAGCGGGATCCGTCCGAATCGGTGATCGCCCGGATCGTCGCCATGGTCGAGGAGGCGTCCGCGACCAAGGCCCCCACCCAGCTCTTCGTCGAGAAGATCGAGCAGCGCTACTCGCTCGGCATGGTGGCGGCCACTCTCGCCCTGTTCGCCGTGCCCCTCGCGTTCGGCGCGGCGCTGCAGCCGACCCTGCTCCGCGCCATGACCTTCATGATCGTGGCCTCGCCGTGCGCCGTGGTCCTTGCCACCATGCCGCCGCTGCTGTCCGCGATCGCCAACGCCGGACGGCACGGGGTGCTGATCAAGTCCGCCGTCGTGATGGAGCGACTGGGCCAGGTCGACGCCGTGGCACTCGACAAGACCGGCACCCTGACCGAGGGTGCCCCGCGCGTCACCGACATCTGTCCGCTGCCCGGATCCGGTCTCACCGAGGACGCCCTCCTGGCCCTCGCCGCGGCGGCCGAGCGCCCCAGCGAGCACCCCCTGGCGCGGGCCGTCGTCGACGCGGCCCGCGCCCGCGACCTCGTGCCGCCGCCCGTGGAGGACTTCGCCTCCACGCCCGGCACCGGCGTCACCGCCACGGTGGACGGCCGTGCCGTCGCCGTCGGCAGCCCCGGTCGGGTGCTCGACGGGCGCACCGGCCGGGCGGCGGCCGGACTCGTCGCACGGTTGGAGGAGGACGGCCGCACCGCCGTGCTGGTCGCCCGCGACGGCGCACCGGTGGGCGTCCTCGGTGTGGCCGACCGGCTGCGCGACGACGCCCGCGCCACCGTCACCCGCCTCGCAGGGCTCACCGGCACCCCGCCGGTGCTGGTCACGGGGGACAACCCGCGCGCCGCAGCTCGTCTGGGCGCCGATGTCGGGATCCAGGATGTCCGGGCGGGGCTGCTGCCCCAGGACAAGGTGGCGGCGGTGCGGGGGATGGAAGCCGCCGGGCGCAAGGTCCTCGTGGTCGGGGACGGCGTCAACGACGCCCCCGCCCTGGCTGCGGCCCACACGGGCATCGCCATGGGCGGGGCGGGTTCCGACCTCGCCCTGGAGACCGCCGACGCGGTCGTCGTCCGCGACGAGCTCGCCGCCGTCCCCACCGCCGTCGCCCTCTCGCGCCGGTGCCGGCGCCTGGTGGCGCAGAACCTCCTGATCGCCGGCGTCTTCATCACAGGCCTGGTCGTCTGGGACCTGGCAGGCACCCTCCCGCTGCCGCTCGGCGTCGCCGGGCACGAGGGCTCCACCGTCCTCGTCGGCCTCAACGGGCTGCGACTGCTGCGCGACGCCGCGTGGAGGCGTGCCTGCAACGACCGCTGAATCCCGCGGGCGCCCCGGCCACCCGGGTCGGGACAACCCTGCCGCGGGGCGGGCGGCGTCTCGTTGCGCCCCGAGAACGAGCGCGGCGGAAGCCTCCTGTGCGGGAAGGGAGCCGCTGCACCAGGTGTGCGCCGCACGGGCGGGACGGCGCACCGGCCGGGCGGCGGCCGGACTCGTCGCACGGCCGGAGGAGCACGGCCGGAGGAGCACGGCCGGAGGAGGACGGCCGGAGGAGGACGGCCACACCGCCGTGCCGGCCGCCCGCGACGACGCCCGCCCCCGCATGCCCGGCTTACGGGGGAGTTCAGCTGTGCGGTGCCGAAGACCCGCGCGACCGGTTCAGATGAGCACGCGACAGAACGAAAGAGATGTCCCTTTTGTCTCCATTTAGAATGAGTTGCAAATTTAGCCGGTAAAGTCGCTTTAGGTAATTTTTGCGTTGTTTGGGGGATGAGCGGAACGCCCCTTTTGTCGATTTGTGGTGTGAGTCACGTAAAGACCCGCCGGAGGGCCGGTCCGCGATTCGGCTCCCCTTGTCGCGCAAGGAGGGGCGAGTTCGATCTGTGAGGTGGATTACTGCGAATTCCGTGAATTGATCATGCGAATCAATTGTGATCAAAAAATACGGGCTTGTTCCGCTCCGCTTTTCTCGCCTACGGTCACCGTCAATCCGGACGGAACGCCGAATCCTGCCGCCGTCCGAAAAACCGACCCACTTGTCCACGGCAGGAGCGGGGGAACCAGGTAAGCCGCCGGTCCGGTATCCGGAACGGCTCGGGGTGAAGTCGCATTCCATGCGGCCAGACATCTCCAGTCTGAACCCGACAGCTCACCTCGCAGGCGACGGAGAGGAATTCACCATGACCGCAACGGGTACGTACCGTCGCCGTTCGTCCACTTTCCGGACCCGTGGCCTCATCGCCGCGGCCACGGGCGGAGTCGCCCTGGTGCTTCCGCTGATCGGAGCGGGTTTCGCCTCGGCCGCCCCGGCCCAGGCCGCCCCGGCCCAGGCCGCCACCACCGAAAAGGCCGCGGTGTCGGGCGCCGTCACCACCGGAAGCGTTTCCCCGCAGAAGGCCGCGACCGTCACGCATTCCGTGATCTCCGGGGACACCCTTTCCAAGATCGCGCAGACCTATTCCGTCGAAGGCGGCTGGCAGAAGCTGTACGAGAGCAACCGGGAGATCATCGGGAGCAGTCCCTCCCTCATCCGCCCGGGAATGAAGCTGGCCGTCGGTGCCGAGTCCGAGGCCGCCACCGGTGCCTCCGGCGCCTCGTCCGCGACCGTCACCGCCGCACCGGTCTCCTACACGGACAACCTGGACGGCTGGATCAGGGAATCGCTGGCCATCATGGCCCGGCACGGCATTCCCGGCAGCTACGACGGCATCCACCGCAACGTCATGCGTGAGTCCTCCGGCAACCCCCGGGCCATCAACAACTGGGACTCGAACGCCGTCGCCGGGACGCCGTCCAAGGGCCTGCTCCAGGTCATCGACCCGACGTTCCGCGCCTACCACGTGCCCGGCACGCCGTTCGACAGCTACGACCCGGTCGCCAACATCACGGCCGCGTGCAACTACGCCGCCGACAAGTACGGCTCCATCGACAACGTCTTCGGCGCCTACTGACCCATACCGGCCCGGCCCCGTGCCGGTTCGGAAGCGACGGGATGCGCCCCTCGGGAAGCCGCACGGCTCCCCGAGGGGCGCATCCCGTAGCGTCGTACCGGGGCCCCGTCGCTTCCCCGCCCCGCCCGCCGGCGGGGCGGACTTCGCCCGTGGTCACTCCAGGGCACTGCCCGCCGGCCGTTGCGGCCGCCGCAGCGGCGGTCTGGGGACCGTCGCCGCAGCGCCCTCCCGGACTGAGTGCACCGCCGCGTCGTGAAGACGCCTGCTGTCCTCCTCGGAGCTGCAGGGCACGGGGCTGCCCGACATGGTGAACCAGTCGATCGCACCCGTGTACTGCACGGTCACCTGAGCCGTGTCGTCGGCCCAGGTCGTGTGAACGGTCAGGTCCCCGGTCAGGACGCCGACCTCGTCCGTGAGCACGCCTCCACGCCCCGAGAACACACCACGAGTGGTCCATGACGCCCAAGTCATGTACCCAGGCTGACACCAGGTCCGCGGATCCGCGACCCGCGCGAGCGCGCCGCCTGGCGCCCCGGAGTCCGTTCCGGAATGCGGAACGGGCGAAACCTTCCCTCCGGGCCGCCTGCGATTCCTGTCCCGCCAATCGCCCGCGAATCGACGCACTCCTTACGCCGAACCGCCGGATCATCGCTCTGAAACAACGGATTCCGTAGGTAAACACCCCTCGGCCTGAGGAACTCGTCGGGATTGCGTGTCGCGCTGGGAGCGACGAAACCACTCATCACGTCCTCGTCCGGAGGCGATACCGCTCCCGTGCTCAACCACCGCACCTGTTGATCGGAAACGCACGATGACCGAAATGCTCAGCACTCCCCAGGCGCTCGCGCCGGCTACCGGCCCCGTACCGCGGAAGCTCAAGCGTTCCATCGGTGTCGTCGGCGGATTCGCCGGACTCGAAGCACACGGTGCTCGACGACAGGAGGGGCGGTGCGGCGCCCCGCGCGGACCGTCTCGTCCGGTTCTCTCCCGCGCGGTCCCGCCCGTCGCACGGGCCCGGCGGGGCCTGGCAGACTCCGCGTCGTGAGACCTGATCTGACTCAACTTCGGGACATGATCGACGGGGCGCCGGAATCCGTCCGCAGGCGGGCCGTCGCCACACCGGAGGCGCTGATCCGGCGGGCCGAGGCGCGCGTCGGCCCGCTGCCGCCGTCGTACCGGTGGTGGCTGGCGCGATTCGGTCACGGCCGCGCCGGGCGCGCGGAGATCGCGACCGTGCCACCGGGCGACTGCGCCGACGACGTGTACGAGTCCATCACCGCCGACTGGCGGCTGGACGACACCCGGCTGTGCTTCGCCGTCGAGCCCGACTGCGGCGACAGCTACTGCTTCGCCCTCGACCGGAACGGCGAGGCGGGGGACGGGGAGCGTCCGGTGGTGTGCCGTGAGGGGAAGGACGGCGAGGAGTACCCCGTCGCGGAGTCCTTCGCCGGTTTCCTCACCGTCCAGGAAGCGCTCGCGCGAGGACTGCGGGACGGCCCCAACCCCGCGGTCGCCCGCCTGTGGCGGTCGACGCCGGGCGTCCTGCTCGGCAACGGCGTCCAGATCTACGGACCGCATAGCCTCACGGAACGCAACGAGACCTTCGAGGTCGCCCGGTACGCGCCCCACTGGGTGCTGATCGGCGACGACAGCGGGGGGCATGGACTGTTCATGCGCCGTCACGGCCGGGACCGCACCCGTGTGTTCCGCCTGGATCTCGGGGCGATCGACGAGCACATCGAGACGAACGGCGACCTGATGACGGACGACCTGCTCGGCTGGCTGCGCGCGGGCGGCCCGTCGGCCTGAGGGGACGGCCGATGCGACCATGCGCGCGGCGACCGGCCCCCGCGACCGGCGCTCGCGCGGCCGGCGCTCGCGCGGCCGGCACATCACCGCCCGGTGGCCACGGGGGAGCCCGGCCGGTCGGCTCGACGCCGTGAAGGTAGCCTCTCCCGATGCGCATTGGGATCGTAGGAACCGAGAACAGCCACGTCGACCACATCGTCGACCACCTCAACGTCCGCCGCGCGGGCGGCGACGCCCGTGTCGTGGCCCTCAGCGGCGGACGAAACCCACGCAACGAGGCACTTGCGGCCACCGGGGGGACGACGAGGATCGTCGACGCCCCCTCCGACCTGCTCGGCCTGGTGGACGCCGTCGTCGTCGCGGACCGCAACGGCGCGTACCACCGCGACCACACGATCCCCTTCCTCGCCGAGGGACTGCCGGTCTTCGTCGACAAGCCACTGGCCTGCACAGTCGAGGACGCCCAGGCCATGATCGACACCGCGCTCGCCCACGACGCGCCGCTCACCTCGTCCTCGGCCCTCCGCTGGATACCCGACGCCGAGACATTGGTGGCCCGTGCCACGCGCGACGGCCGGCCGCACCTGGTCGTCGTGTCCGGCCCCGCCGACCCCGACGGCGAACACGGAGGGATCTTCTTCTACGGAATCCATCCGGTGGATCTCGCGCTCAGGCTCGCCCCCGGAGAGATCTCCGACGTGCGCACGGACACCACTGACACCACCGTCACCGCCACGTTCACGGCGGGTGGCACCCGTGTCGTCGTGAATCTCGTCCAGCCCACCGGAACCCACCAGATCCCCTTCCACGGAATGACGTTCACGCAGGACACCATGGCCGAGCAGACCCTCGCCCTCGATGCCCACTACTGCGTGCCGGGCCTCGAGGCGTTTCTCGGAATGGTCCGCACGGGCAGGCCCCCGATCGCCTACGCGGACCTGCTGCGCCCCGTCCAGGTCCTGGAATCCGTGGCCACGGACCTGCGCACGCGGCGGGACGCTCCCCGGTGAGGTGACGCACGTCGGGGCGTCACCTCACCCCACGCCCCGGCCACCCCGCCGCGGCGGTCGCGCGCGGTCGGGACGACGGGCTGCCGCCCGTCTCGACGTGCTTCAGCAGTGCCGCGATGCGTACGGACTCCTCCTCGCCGGTCACGTACGCGAACTCCCGCGGCAGACGCGCGGCGAGTTCGCCGAGCAGCCTCCGACTGCCGCTCTCGTAGTCCTGTCACGGTCCGCGCGCAGCGTGCCGCCGACGACGACGCACCCCGTCTCGTCGGTGCTCACCGTGTCGGCGTGAAGGCCGCCGAGGACGATCAGTCCTTCGAGGCCGTGCATCGTGCATGCCGACCGCTCAGCCGACATGCAGGTCGCCGACGACGACACGCCGGTGAACGACGACGCCCGCGGGCCCGACCTCGGCAACCCGCACGGGGTCCGCCGGCCCGGACGCGCCGGAACCGAGCAGCACGCGGGCCGGGGCCTACGCCCATCGGCGTTGCGGGGGTACGAAAGAGCGACGACAGGCCTCGCCGTCCCACTCCCGTGGCCGTTCACGCACCGAGGAGAGCACGCGGCCGGTGTCGTCGCGGACTGTGCGATCGGTCCGCGGTTCCGGTTCGGCTGCCGCCAGGAGTGCCGAGAACGTGCCCTCGTCCATGACGGTGATCGGTTCTTTCGGATGTACAAGAGTCTGACGGACGTCTCCGCCCGAAAGAATGCGGTGCCCGTTTCAGGGTGACGCCCGAAGGGCCGGCGAGGGGGCGAGCGGGTTCACCGGCTCCGGCCGACGGCAGGGGCATCGGAACGGGTCGACGCCACAGAGCGTCCGTACGTCGCCGGGCGTCCCCCGGTGACGCGAACCGGGCCTGACCGGCGCTCGGGATCCGACGTTAATGAGCCATCCCGGAAGGCGTTGGTGCCCAGTGCGTCGCCCTGTTCGGCCCGGCGGTCGAGGTGTTGCCCGGAAGGTACCGACACCGCCTGTCGCATGGCCGGATTCCGGCGACGAACCGGGTGTCCGCCCCGGTCCGTACGGACGAGAGCCTGGCAGGCGCACGATTTTCCGTTCGGGCGCGGCCTGTTCCGGGATACCCGCCGCAGATCTGTCATGGAGCGCGATGCGCATGAGGCTTTGAAAAATATGAAATCCAATAAGTAATCAATATGATTAACGGTCCACTTAAGTGTGGGGTGAATTATTCCCATTCCGCCCGGCTGGTCCGTCTGGTTCATTGAAAAGCGGACGGCTGACGGGATTTCCGATGTCCGCGCATCCCGCCGATACGCGGCTGGAATCCGACGGTTGGCGGCGCCGGGAGGGGAAAAGAAAAGGAGCGGGTTCGCTCGGTGACCCCGCCCGGCGGTGCGGGGGTCGTGAAGCGGTCCGTGTCGGTCCCCGAACGTCAATGGCTCATGCGTGAATATCGGCGTCCGTTCGCCGGTCTCGCGTGCCCGCAGGAAAGTCGTCAGTCCTCTACTCACGGTCTGCGCATTTTCTGTGCCGTAATTCATGAAGGTGCTGCGGATGGAAAATTGCGAACCCATGCCGGGCGGTGGTCCGGAGCCGGGCGCCGGTCCGGCGGAGGGGAAAGGTTCCCCCGCGTCCCGGGCGCGCGGCCTGCTCAGGGTGTCTGCGTACCCGGTCCTGCTGCTCGCCGCGGTATCGGTGGCGACGGCGGCACTGCGGTTCCACTGGGAACCGGACAGCGTGAGCCCGCTTTTCCTGCTCGGCACCGTCGCCTACCTCACCGCCCTCGAAAGGGTGATCCCCTATCAGCGTTCCTGGCATCCGAGCCCCAGTGAATGGCGCTGGTACGGCGTATATTTCCTGCTCACGATGGCGGCCAGCGGAATGGCCCAGTACTTGGTCACCGCGACCGTCTCCATGCTGACGCCCGAAGAACCCGTGCTCGACCTCTGGGAAGAAATCCCCGCGGCACTTCTGACGGGCTCGCTGGCGAGTTATCTCGTGCACCGGCTCGGTCACACCAACCCGATACTGTGGCGATTCCACGGCGTGCACCACGTGCCGCACAAGGTCAACGTCGCCAACAACGGCGTCAATCACGTCATGGACATCGTGCTCGCCCAGGGCTTCGTTCAGCTGGCCCTGGCGCTGATCGGGTTCTCGCGTGAATCCGTTCTCGTCGTGGGACTTTTCGTGGCCGCCCAGGGATATTTCGTCCACGCCAACATCGACGTGCGCATAGGCCGGCTCAACCATGTGCTCGCCAGCCCCGAACAGCACCGCCTGCACCACAGCACCGACCTGTCCGAGGCGGGCCACTACGGCTCGGACCTGTCGATCTGGGACCACCTCTTCGACAGCTACACCTGGCGGCCCGGCCGGGAACCGGTGGCGGTCGGACTCGTCGACCCCGCGTCGTTCCCGCCGACAGGCGAGATCACCTCCACCCTTCTCCACCCCTGGCGCCGCGCGAAGAGAGCCGGGCCCGGTCCGGTCTGACCGTTTCCGGACGACCCGGACAGCCCAAACAGCCCTCCCGATCCCTGCCGTGCCCCGGCGCCACGACTTGAGGAGTACGACCTTGCCCGACGTGAACAGTGCCTCTGTGAGCGACAAAGTAGCGATCATCGGCATGGGCTGCCGACTGCCCGGCGGTGCGTCCGACCACCGCACGTACTGGCAGAACCTCATGGAGGGCAAGGACTGCATCACACCGACGCCGGCCGACCGCTACGACGTCACGACGCTGGGCAGCCGGCACAAGGACATGCCGGGACGCCTCGTCGGCGGCCGGGGCGGATACATCGACGGATTCGACGAGTTCGACCCCGGGTTCTTCGGCATCAGCCCGCGCGAGGCCGACCACATGGACCCGCAGCAGCGCAAGCTGCTGGAGGTGGCCTGGGAGGCGCTGGAGGACGGAGGCCAGCGGCCCGCGGAGCTCGCCGGAAGCAACACCGCCGTGTTCGTCGGCGCGTTCACGCTCGACTACAAGATCCTCCAGTTCTCCGACCTGGGCTTCGGTTCACTGGCCGCCCACACCGCCACCGGCACCATGATGACGATGGTCTCGAACCGTCTCTCGTACTGCTTCGACTTCCGGGGCCCCAGCCTGTCTATCGACACCGCCTGCAGTTCCTCCCTGGTCGCGGTGCACCTCGCCTGCCGCAGCCTGCACCACCGCGAGACCGACCTCGCGCTGGCCGGCGGCGTGCTGCTGCACATGGCGCCCCAGTACACCATCGCCGAGACGAAGGGCGGCTTCCTGTCGCCCGACGGCCGCTCGCGCGCGTTCGACGCCGCCGCCGACGGCTACGTACGCGCGGAGGGCGTGGGCATGGTCGCCCTCAAGCGCCTCGACGACGCCCTGCGGGACGGCGACCCGATCCACGCGGTGATCCTCGGCACGGGTGTCAACCAGGACGGCCGCACCAACGGCATCACCGTGCCCAGCGCGGACGCCCAGGTCCGGCTCATCCGCAGCGTCTGCGCCGGGGCCGGCATCGCGCCCGGCGCCCTGCAGTACGTGGAGGCGCACGGCACCTCGACCCCGGTCGGCGACCCGATCGAGGCGAACGCGCTGAGCCGGGCGCTCGCCGAGGGCCGCAGACCGGGCGACGCGTGCTACGTGGGGTCGGTCAAGACCAACATCGGGCACACCGAGTCGGCGGCGGGCGTCGCCGGACTCATCAAGACCGTGCTCTGCCTCAAGCACCGCCGGATCCCGCCCCACATCAACCTGGACCGGGTCAACCCGGCCGTCGACGCCGCGTCCGCCCCGTACCGGATCCCGACCGAACCGACCGACTGGCCCGCGCACGAGGGCCCCGCACGGGCCGGTGTGAACTCCTTCGGATTCGGCGGCACCAACGCGCACGTCGTCCTGGAAGAGGCACCCGAACGGGAAACCCCGCGCACCGTGCACGAGAAACGGTCCTGGAACGTCCTCCCGCTCAGTGCCAGGACCCCGGAATCCCTGCCGGACGTGGCGGAGGGCATCCGCCGCGAACTGGTCGGCGCACACGGGCCGACGCCACCGCTGCCCGACCTCGCCCACACGCTCGCCCGCCGTCGCCAGCACCTCGAATCCCGGCTCGGCATCGTGTACTCCTCACCGGCCGAACTGGACGAGGGGCTCGCGGCCTTCCTCCGCGGCGAACCCCACCCCCGGGTCGTCCAGGGCCGAAGGCTCGACCCCGAACAGCGCGGCCTGGTCTGGGTCTTCACCGGAATGGGACCCCAGTGGTGGGGCATGGGACGCCAACTGCTGGAGGGCGACGCGGTGTTCCGGGACGCCGTGACCCGCTGCGACCGGGCGATCCGCGAGCTCGCGGGCTGGTCCCTGATCGACGAGATGACGGCCGACGAGGCCGATTCGCGCATGTCCGAGACCTGGCTGGCACAACCGGCCAACTTCGCCGTCCAGGTCGGACTCGCGGCGATGTGGCGCCGCCACGGAGTGCGGCCCGATGCCCTGGTCGGTCACAGCACCGGCGAGATCGCCGCCTTCTACGAGGCGGGCGTCTACACGCTGGACGACGCGGTGAGGATCGTGGTGCACCGCAGTCGGCTCCAGCAGATGCTGACCGGCACCGGCACCATGCTCGCGGTGAGCCTGACCGAGAAGGAGGCGCAGACCCGGGCGGCCGCGTACGGGGACCGGGTGTCCGTGGCCGCGGTCAACAGCCCCTCGGCCGTCACCCTGGCCGGCGAGCGCGACGCCCTCGCCGAACTGGCGGAGGAACTGCGGGCGGAGCAGGTCTTCGCCAAGTTCCTGACCGTGGAGGTGCCCTACCACAGCGCGGGCATGGAGGCCATCAAGGACGAACTGCTCGCCTCGCTGGACGGGCTCGGACCACGGCCGGCGACCGTACCGCTGTATCTGACCGGCCAGGAGGGCATGGCACACGGCCCCGAACTGGACGCGGGATACTGGTGGAAGAACGTCCGCGACCGCGTGCGGTTCCGGTCGGCGGTGGACCGGCTCGCCGACGACGGATACGGCCTGTTCCTGGAGATCGGCCCCCACCCGGTGCTCGGCCACTCCATTCGCGAATGCCTCGACGGCCGGGGAACCACCGCACGCACCCTGCCCTCCATCCGCCGCCAGGAGAACGAGCCGGAACGCTTCGCCGCCTCACTGGCGCACCTGCACACCCTCGGTGTCCCCATCGCCTGGGACACTCTGCACCCGGCGGGCACTCCGGTGACGCTGCCCCGCTACCCCTGGAAGCGCGACCGGTACTGGACGGAGCCCGGCCCCGTCGCGCAGGTCCGCCTCGGCCGCACCGACCACCCACTGCTGGGCCGCCGCACCACACACACCGAACCGACCTGGCACACCGCGCTCGACATCGAGCGGCTGCCCTATCTCGACGACCACCGCATCCAGTCCACCGTGGTCTTCCCGGCCGCCGGGTATCTGGAGATGGCCATCCAGGCGGTCCGTGCCCTGACCGGCGGCACCCACGCCGTGCTCACGGACATCGAACTCCGCAAGGCGCTCTTCCTGCCCGAGGGCGAGGACCGCGCCGTACGCCTGACGCTCTCGTCGCGGAACGCCGCGTTCACGATCGCCTCGGCGGGAGAGGACGAGAACGACCGCGCGGTGCACGCGAGCGGAGTCGTACGCTCCGGTCAGCCACGCCCGTCCGGCCCCCCGGCCGACATCGAAGCCGTCCGGGCACGCATGCGGCGTCGGCTGGACGGCGAGGGCTGCTACGCGGAACTGGCGGCCCTCGGGTACCACTACGGTCCCGCGTTCCGTGCCGTCGAGGAGGTCCGGATCGGCCACGGGGAGGTGCTCGCCCGGCTGCGCCCGCCCGCGGTGATCGGCGACGACGCGGCCGGCTACCACATCCACCCCGCGCTGCTCGACGGCTGCTTCCAGGCGCTGCTGGCGACGCGGCTCCTCGACGACGGCACCGACCGCCAGGACTCCGGCATCCGCCTGCCGCTGTCGATCGACGAGGTGTGCCTCGCCCCGGTCGGGGACCGGCCGGTCCGGGTGCACGCAACGGTGACCCGCGAGGACGCGGACGAACTCGTCGGGAACATCGCCGTCTACACGGACGACGGCGAACCGCTCGGGAGCATCAGGGGATTCCGTGCCGCCGACGTGGAGAAGGCGTCGACGGCGGTCGGCCTCGGAACGATCGACTCCTGGCTCGCCGAGACCGTGTGGACCGAACTGCCGCCCCTCGGCGAGAACGAGTACACGGGCGAGAACCGGAGGCCGAACGCGGACGGGAACGCGGACGAGGCGCGGACCGGAGCCGACCGCGCCACCGGGGGCGGCTGGCTGGTGTTCGCCGACAGCCGCGGAGTCGGCGACGCCCTGAGCGCCCTGCTCGCCGCGCGCGGCGAGCGGTGCCACCTCGTACGGCCGGGGGAGACGTACCGGAGATCGGACGACGGAAGGGAGTTCACGATCGCCCCGGGCTCCGTCGTGGACCTGGAACGGCTCCTCGCCGACCTCGCCGAGGCCGGACACGGTGAGCGCGGCCTTTGGACGGGAGCGCACGGAACGGACGGAACACACGCAGCGGACGGACGCGACGGCGCGGCGCCGTTCCCCACCACCGTCGTGCACCTGTGGAACCTCGACCTGCCGTGCCTCGCGGAGGCGACACGACGCGACCTCGCACACCACCGCGACACCGGCGCGTACTCCCTGATCACGCTCGCCCGGACGCTGCTGCGCCACTCGGCGAGCGGGCGGCTGCACATCGCGACCCGCGGCGCACAGCACGTCGAGCCCGGCGAGACGGTCGAACCGCTGGGAGCACCCGCGTGGGGCGTCGGCCGGGTGCTCCGGCACCAGGAACTGCTCAGCCACCCCGGCAAGCTGATCGACCTGGACCCCCGCCCCGGGGCGGGCGAGGGCGCCCCGGCCGAGGCCGCCGCGCTCCTGCGGGAGATCCTCACCGAGGACGAGGAGGAGATCGCGCTGCGCGGCACGCGCCGCCTCACCAGCAGGGCACGGCGCGCCGAGGGACTGACCCGCCCCCTGCCGCTGCGCCTGCGCGCCGACGCCGACTACGTGGTCACCGGCGCCTTCGGAGCGCTCGGCCGACTGCTCTGCCGGACCCTGGTCCGGCGCGGAGCGCGCGGCCTCGTCCTCATCGGACGCACCACGCTGCCGGACCGCACCGCCTGGCGCGATCTGGCCCCCGACACCGTCGAGGGCCGCGCCGCCGCCTTCGTCAAGGAACTGGAGGCGCTCGGCGCCCGCGTCGTCCTGGCGCCGCTCGACATCACCGACGAGGAGGCGTTCACGGCCTGGCTCGACGCCCACCGGCGCACCGACCCGCTGCCGGTCCGCGGGGTGTTCCACCTGGCCGGGCAGGTCCGCGACACCCTCGTCGCGGACATGGACCACCGTACGTTCACCGACGCCCACGACCCCAAGGCGGTCGGCGCGTACCTCCTCCACCGGCACCTGCGCGACGAACCACTGGACCACTTCGTCCTGTTCGCCTCGATCGCCTCCCTGCTGGCCACCGCCGGTCAGACCAACTACGCCGCGGGGAACGCCTTCCTGGACGCACTGGCCCACCACCGCAGGTCACTCGGCCTGCCGGCCCTGAGCGTGGACTGGGGGCCGTGGGCCACCGGCATGATCGAGGAGCTGGGCCTCGTCGGCCACTACCTCCACAGCCGGGGGATGAGCTCCCTCGCACCGGACGTCGGCATGGCCGTACTGGAACGCGTCATCGGCCAGGACCGGGCCCAGCTCCTCGTCGCGACCGTCGTCGACTGGCCGGTGTTCCTGGCCTGGTACGCCTCACCGCCCGCGCTGGTGGCCGAACTGGCCGCGACCGCCCGCGCGGACACGGCCGACGCGGGGGCGGGCGACGGCCTCCTCGACACCTTCCGCGACGCGGACGCGGCCGAACGCCTGGCCCTGGTGACCCGGCGGTTCGTCGCGGTCGCCGCCGCCGTGCTCCGGGCGGGCCCCGAGCAGATCGACCCGCAGGCGGGCCTCAATGCGCTGGGGCTGGACTCGCTCCTGGCGATGGAACTCCGTGCCCGGCTCGGTGCCGAGCTCGGTGTGGCCCCGCCGGTGGTGGCGCTGCTCAGCGGCACGACGGTCGGCGAACTGGTCGCACAGCTCCACGACAACCTCGCCGAGGCGGTGGCGCTGGAGGCCGGAGGCGGCGACAAGGCGGCGGTGGAGGTGTTCGAGGACGAGTCCCGCCACCCGCTGACGCAGAACCAGAAGGCCCTGTGGTTCCTCCGCCAGCTCAACCCCGAGGGCTATGCGTACAACATCGGCGGCGCGGTCGAGGTCAGGGTCGCCCTCGACCCCGACCTGATGTTCGAGGCCGTCCGCCACCTCGTCGCACGCCACCCCGCGCTGCGGACCAACTTCCTCACGGTGGACGGGCTGCCGATGCAGCAGGTCTCGCCCGACCCGAGCCCGGACCTCGCGCTGTTCGACGTCCAGGACCGGGAGTGGGAGGACATCCACCGCACGATCGTGGCCGAGTACCGCAAACCGTACGACCTCGCGCACGACCCGCTGTTCCGCTTCCGCCTCTTCAAGCGCGGCCCCGACCGGTGGGTGATCATGAAGGCGGTCCACCACATCATCTCCGACGCGATCTCGACGTTCACCTTCATCGAGGAACTCCTCGCGGTGTACGAAGGGCTGCGTCAGGGCCGTGCACCCTCACTGCCCCCCGTCACCGCACGCTACCTGGACTTCCTCAACGCGCAGAACCGGTTCCTGGCCGGACCCGCGGCGCAGCGCATGCTCGACTACTGGCGGTCGCACCTGCCGGACGAGGTACCCGTCCTGGAACTGCCCACCGACCGGCCCCGCCCCGCCGTCCAGACCCACAACGGCGCCTCGGAGTTCTTCGTCCTGGACACGGCCCTCACCGCCCGTGTGCACGCCCTGGCCCGTCGGCACGACGTGACCCCCTTCATGGTGCTGCTCGGCGCCTACTACGTGCTGCTCCAGCGCTATTCCGGACAGGACCACGTCATCGTGGGCAGTCCGGTCACCGGCCGGACCGAGCAGGAGTTCGCCTCCGTCTACGGCTACTTCGTCAACCCGCTGCCGCTGCACGGCGACCTCTCCGGCGAGCCGTCGGTCGCCGAACTCCTGCAACAGGTGCGCACGACCGTACTGGGCGGCCTGGACAACCAGGAGTACCCGTTCGTCCTGCTGGTCGACCGACTGGGCCTGCAGCACGACCCCAGCCGGTCGGCCGTGTTCCAGGCCATGTTCATCCTGCTCACGCACAAGGTCGCCACCGAGAAATACGGCTACCGGCTCGAATACATCGAACTCCCCGAGGAAGAAGGGCAGTTCGAGGTCACCCTGTCCGCCTACGAGGACGAGGCGGACCACCGTTTCCACTGCGTCCTCAAGTACAACACCGACCTCTTCGAGGCGGAGACCATGCGGCGGATGGCCTCGCACTACACGAGGATCCTCGACAGCATGACCCGGGCGGCGGCCGAGCACCCCGTCACCCGGCTGGAGATGCTCGGCGCCCGGGAACGCGAACGCCTGGTCGGTGAGTGGAGCGGCGCGGTACGTCTCACCGCGTCCCCGGAGCCGGAGAGGCCCGGCACCCGTGGGGTCCGGCCGGTGCACGAACTGATCGTCGAGGCCGCCGCCCGGTGCCCCGACGCGGTCGCCGTCACCGTACCGGCACCTCGCGGCCCGGCCCTCCGGCTGACGTACGCGGAGCTCGACCGCCGCTCCGACCACCTGGCCTCACGGCTGACGGAACAGGGAGCCGGGGACGGTTCGACCGTGGCCCTGTGCCTCGACAAGTCGCCCGACCTCGTCGTGGCGCTCCTCGCGGTGCTCAAGGCCGGCGGTGCCTACCTCCCGGTCCCGCCCGACCACCCCGCCGACCGCGTCGCCCGCACCCTGCGGACGGCCGGCGCCACCCTCGCCCTGGTCGAGGACGACACCGCCCGCGACCGGTTCACCGGACTGCCGGCCCGCACGCTGACCCTGCGCGACCTGTACGAGGCGCCGCCCGCGCCGCAGGAGCGGCAGGCACCCGCATCCGGATCCGGACAGCCGCAGGCTCCCGACACGCCCGCACCTGCCGCCGTACCCCCGGTGGACCTCGACGCGCCCGCCTACGTCATCCACACCTCCGGCTCGACCGGACTCCCCAAGGCGGTCCAGGTCAGTCACCGCAATCTCGCCTCCGCGTACCGCGCGTGGCTGGACGAGTACCGGCTCGACCGGGACGTGCGCGTGCACCTCCAGATGGCGGCCCCCTCCTTCGACGTCTTCACCGGCGACCTGGTGCGCGCACTGTGCTCGGGCGGCACCCTCGTACTCGTCGACCGAGACCTCCTCTTCGACACCGAACGCCTCCACCGCACCATGCGCGAGGAACACGTCGACTGCGCCGAGTTCGTCCCCGCCGTCGTGCGCGGACTCATGGACCACTGCGAACGAGAGGGCCACCGGCTGGACTTCATGCGCCTGCTGGTCGTCGGCTCGGACGCCTGGAAGGTGGGGGAGTACCGGCGGCTGCGCGACCTGTGCGGTCGGCGCACCCGCGTGCTCAACTCCTACGGGCTCACCGAGGCCACCATCGACAGCGCCTGCTTCGAAGGATCCGCCGACGACCTCGAACCCGGCCGGACCGTGCCCATCGGACGCCCCCTGGGCAACAGCACGCTCCACGTCCTCGACCGGCACGGCGAACCGGTCCCGCCCGGCGTCCCGGGCGAACTGTGGATCGGCGGCGAAGGCGTCGCCCTCGGCTACGCCGGCGATCCGCGGCAGACGGCGGAACGCTTCGTGACCCGGACCCTCGGCCGGGGACCGGAGGCCCGCCCGGTACGCCTCTACCGCACCGGGGACGCCGCACACTGGGACACGCACGGCGTCGTCCACCTGCTCGGACGCGTCGACGGCCAGATCAAGCTCCGCGGCCACCGCATCGAGATCGGCGAGATCGAGACCCACCTCGCCGGGTGGCCGCAACTGGCCCGCACGGTCGTCACGGTCCGCCCCGACGCCCGCGGCGAGGATGCGCTCTGCGCGTACTGCGTACCGGTGCCGGGAGGGGAACTCGACCGGCGCGCGCTGCGCCGTCACCTCGCCGACCTGCTGCCGGCCCACATGATCCCCGCGCACTTCGTCACCCTGGCGCAGCTGCCGCTGACCCCCAACGGAAAGGTCGACCTCGCCGGCCTGCCCGAGCCCCGGCCCGAGGCCGCCGAGGAACCCGAGGAGACGCCCGGCACACCGTTCGAGGTCGGCATGGCCCGGCACTGGAAGGAACTGCTCGGGCTCGAACGGGTCGGCGCCACGTACGACTTCTTCGAGGCGGGCGGGAGCTCCATCAAACTGATCGAACTGATCCACCGCCTTCGGCAGGAGTTCGGCGTGGGCATCCCCGTCAGCCTGCTGTACCGGGTCACCACCCTGCAGGGCATGGCCGCGACCGTGGAACGCCTCGCCACCGGCGGCCTCGCGGACGACCTGCCCTGCCTGGACTTCAACACCGACCGGGAACAGACCCTGTTCTGCTTCCCCCCGGCCGGCGGTCACGGACTCGTCTACCGGACCCTCGCCGCCGATCTCGCCGAGCACCGCCTCGTCGCCTTCAACTACGTCCCCGGCGAGGACAAGACGGCCCGCTACGCCGACCTCGTCGAGTCCATGCAGCCCGAGGGCGGCATCCGGCTGCTCGGCTACTCCCTCGGCGGCAACCTCGCGTTCGAGGTGGCCAAGGAACTCGAAGGCCGCGGACGCGACGTCGCCCACGTGATCGTCCTGGACTCCCACCGCATCACCGAGCCCTACGTCCCCGGCCTCGAACACTTCGAGATCTTCGAGGCGGAACTGGCCGAACACCTCCTCAAGCACACGGGATCGGAGATCGTCGCCCGAGAGACCCTCGAGCACGCCGCGGAATACCTGGCCTTCTGCGGCCGTCACCCCAACCTCGGCACGGTGTCCGCGACCGTCAGCGTCGTCACGGACGAGGAGAAGACCGCCCTCTACTCCGCCGACGCGCGCGGCACCTGGCACGGCAGCTCCGCCACCGCCACCGCCGTGCTTCGCGGTTCCGGGATCCACGCCGACATGCTCGACCCCAAGCACGCGGCCCGCAACGCCGACCTCGTGCGCGGCATCCTCCAGGAAGGCGGCGGCCATGACCGATGAAACGGACGAGACCTGGGGCCGCGACGGACGCGCGGGGGACGGCGCGCCCCGGGTCATCGTCATCGGCGCGGGAATCGCCGGACTGTCCACCGGGTGCTATGCGCAGATGAACGGCATGAGGTCGCGCATCTTCGAGAAGCACGTACTGCCCGGGGGCTGCTGCACCGCCTGGTCGCGCGACGGCTACATCTTCGACTACTGCATCGAATGGCTGATCGGCACGGCCGCCGGCAACGAGGCCCACCAGGTCTGGCGCGAGCTCGGAGCGCTCGATGGCAAGACCGTCACCAACTTCGAGATGTTCAACCGGGTCGTCGACGAGACCGGCCGGTCGGTCGTCTTCTACAACGACCCGGACCGGCTGGAGAAGCACCTGCTCGAACTGTCGCCCGCCGACGCCCGCCTCATCCGCTCGTTCTGCCGTGACCTGCGGCGGTTCACCGCCATCGAGCTGTACCCGTTCCTGACCGCGCCCGCCCTGCGCACCCTGCGCGAGAGAGCCGCGACGCTGCGCACCGTGCTGCCCGCGTTCCGCCTGTTCTGGCGCACCGCCTCCACCCCGATGCACGAATTCGCCGACCGGTTCCAGGACCCGTTGCTGCGCCGGGCGTTCCGCAACATCTTCTTCCAGGACCCCGAGGGCTTCCCCCTCCTTCCGTACCTGTTCAACATGGCCAGCGCCCACCACCGCAACGCGGGCTTCCCGCAAGGGGGTTCGCTGGGCCTGGCCCGGTCGGTCGAGGAACGTTACACGGGACTGGGCGGCCGGATCGGCTACCGGGCACGGGTCGAGAGGATCCTGGTCGAGGACGGACGCGCCGTCGGCGTCGAACTGCGCAACGGCAGGCGGTACTACGCCGACCACATCGTCTCCGCCTGCGACGGTCACACCACCATTCACGGCCTCCTCCAGGGGCAGTACACCGGACCCCGCATCGACAAGCTCTACAACGACCTGCTGCACCGCCGCGGCACTCTCTTCCCCGCCGTCGTCTCCGCCTTCGTCGGGATCCGCGGCGACCTGGGACACGACCGGGCACACAGCACCACCTACCTGCTCACCGCCGAGGACGCCGCACGCCTGCCCGGAGCGCTCCAGAGCAGCCTGGTGGTCCAGCTGCGCTCCGACTACTCCGACGGATTCGCCCCGCCCGGCCGCTCGGTGATCCACTGCACCTACTTCAGCGACTTCGCACACTGGAAGGAACTGCGCGCCGCCGACCGCAAGGCGTACCGCGCGCAGAAGCACGAAGTGGCCGAATTCGTCAGGGGCTTCCTGGAACGCCGCATGCCCGGCACGGCCGAACGCATCGAACTCGTCGACATCGCCACCCCGGCGACGACCCGCCGCTACACCGGCAACCACGACGGCTCGATCCTCGCCTGGAAGGCGTTCTCCGAGGCCGACGACATCGCGACCAAGCTCGTCGGCAAGGACCGCATGCGCCTGCCCGGGCTGAGCGGCTTCTCCATGGCCGGGCAGTGGGTGGGCCTGGGCGGCCTCATCCGCGCCGCGTCGACCGGCCGCTTCGTCGTCCAGTACCTCTGCGACGAACTGGGACGCTCCTTCACGGCGCACGAGAGCAGGGGCGACGAACCCTGGTACCCCGGGAAGCTGGGCCGGCTGCCCCAGCTCGACCGGTGGTCCACCCGAGGGGACACCCGCACATGAACACCGAGGAGACCACGCGCGTGTCGCGTTCCCGACGAGAATCGATGATCATCATCGGCGCGGGGCTCGGCGGCCTGTCCACCGGCTGCTACGCCCGGATGAACGGCTACCGCACCCACATCCTGGAGATGCACGAACTGCCGGGCGGCTGCTGCACGGCCTGGGACCGCGGCGACTTCACCCTGGACCCCTGCGTCAGCTGGCTCCTCGGCAGCGGGCCCGGCAACGAGATGCATCAGATCTGGCTGGAACTGGGCGCGTTGCAGGGCAAGGAGATACGGCATTTCGATGTCTTCAACGTGGTACGCGGCCGGTGCGGCCGGGCCGTGTACTTCTACTCGGACCCCGACCGCCTCCAGGCCCACCTCACGGACCTCTCGCCCGTCGACGCACCTCTGATCCGCCGCTTCTGCAAGCAGCTGCGCGCCTTTCGCAAGTGCCTCGCCGTCTACCCGTTCCTCAAGCCGGTCGGGCTGATGTCGACGCCGGAGCGCTGGCGCATGCTGGCCGGCTTCATTCCCTACTTCAACGCCGTGCGCAAATCCATCGGCATCCTCATGAGCGACTTCTCGGCCAGGTTCAAGGACCCCCTGCTGCGCGAGGCGTTCAACTTCATCCTGTACGAGAAGCACCCGGCCTTCCCGGTGCTGCCGTTCCACTTCCAGCTCGCCTCGCACGCCAATCTCTCCGCGGGCGTCCCCGAGGGCGGATCGCTCGGCCTCGCCGAGTCCATCGAGCGCCGCTACCGCGCGCTCGGCGGTGAAGTCACCTACAACACCAAGGTCGAGGAGATCCTGGTCGAGGACGACCGGGCGGTGGGGGTGCGGCTGAGCGACGGCGAGGTACTGCGCGCCGACATCGTCGTCTCGGCCTGCGACGGCCGCACCACGATGATGGACCTGCTCGGCGGGCGCTACCTCGACGACGCGTACCGCCGGCTCTACACCCGCACCATCCTCGAACCCGGCATGGTCTTTCCCGGGTACTTCATCCTCTTCCTCGGCCTGCGCCGGGACTTCCCCGACGCCGATCCCTGCACGACCCACCTGCTCGACGACGAGGTCGCCTCCGAGCTCACCGGGATCCGTCACCCGAGCATCAACGTCCAGTTCCGCAGCAGGCACTTTCCGGAACTCTCCCCGCAGGGGACGAGCATCGCCTACGTCACCTACTTCTGCGACATCGCACCCTGGCGGGCTCTGGACGAAGGGCCGGAGCAGGTGACCCGCAGCCGTGGCGGCCTGAGGCTCCACACGCTGCCGGTCCGTCACGGACGCGGCTACTACGCCGCCAAGCGGCGGGCCCGAGAGGCGCTGATCACGTTCTTGGAGCGGCACCACCCCGGGATCAGGGACGCGATCGCCGTCCGTGACGTGTCGAGCCCGCTCACCCAGGTCCGCTACACCGGAAACTACGACGGCACGGTGCTCGGCTGGCAGCCGTTCGTGGAGAGCGGGGAGACGCTGGAGACGCTCATCAAGAAGCACGGACCCGGCCTTCCGAGACTGCGCAATTTCTACCAGTCCGGTGTCTGGGCGACGACGGGCGGCCTGATCCGGGCGGCTGCGGCGGGCAGACACGTCATGCAGTTCATCTGCCGGGACGACGGGCGGAAGTTCACCGCCTCCGTCGACGAGAGCGGGCCGCCACCTACCCATCGCGTCATTCCGGTGGGACCCCGGCCGGGCACCCCGTCCGGCACGGCGGACCGTTCATCCCTCGTCGAGAGAAAGGGAATGCGATGAGGACCAGGAAGTGGGCCGTGCAGGAGCACATCGAGGGCGTGCCCGACATCGACCGGGTGTACGGGATGGTCGAGGAGGACCTCGACACCGACCTCGCCCCCGACGAGATGCTGCTGAGGACGCGGTACGTGTCGGTGGACCCCTACCTCCAGGGCATTGCGCTGGACACCCCGATCGGCGCTCACATGGGGGCCGACTCGATCATGGAGGTGCTGGACGCGGGCCCGCTGGCGGCCCACCGCCCCGGCGACCTGGTGCAGGGATTCGGCGGCTGGCGTACCCACCTCGTCAGCGACGGCAGGGCGACCCCCTGGCAGACCGGCACGTTCCCGATGGTCTTCCCCGCCTTCCGGCGCCTGGACCCGCACTGGTACGACGACGCGCTCCCGCTGGCCACCGCGCTGAGCGTCATGGGCGGCCCCGGCATGACGGCCTGGGGCACCCTGACCAAGTTCATGTCGGTCCGTCCCGGCGACACCGTCGTGGTCAGCGGCGCCTCCGGCTCGGTGGGTTCGCTGGTCGGGCAGCTCGCCAAGCTCGCGGGCGCCCGCGTGGTGGGCACGACGTCGACGGCGGAGAAGGCGGACTACCTGGACGAGCTGGGGTTCGACGCGGTCGTCGTCTACCGCCACGGGGACAGCTGGGAGGCGGTCCGGGAGGCCCTCGGCTGGGTGGCGCCCGACGGGATCGACAAGTACTTCGACAACCTCGGGGGCACGGTCACGGACGCCGTGTTCTCCATGCTCAACGTGGACAGCCAGGTGGCCGTGTGCTGGCAGTGGGCCACCCAGGTCGGCCGGGAGGCGACCGGCCCGAGGCTGCTGCCGTACATCATGTTCCCGCGCACCTGCGTGCGCGGCATCTTCTCGCTGGAGTGGTTCACGGAGCAGAACTGGCGCGCGCTCCATCACGAGCTCGGCGGCAGGGTCCGGCGGGGCGAGGTCCGCTTCGGCCACACCGTCCACCGCGGCTTCGAGAGCATTCCGGACGCCTACCGGAGCCTCTACGAGGACACGGGAGGCCACCGGGGCAAGGTGCTGGTGGAACTCTGACCTCCGGTCATCCGCACCTGGGCCGGGGGTTCCGTCGTCGCGTCCCGCCGTCAGGCGTCCGTGGCCTGCACCGGGGCCCGGCCCGGGCCCCCGCCCGGCTGCGAGTCCGCGCGCCCCGCGCCCCGGCGCCTCCGTCCGCCTGCCCGTACCCGTGTCCGTGATCCACCGACCCGCACCCGTGGAGGACCCGTGCCCCGCCCCGACGACAACGACGCGATCACCGGCCCGCCGACGCTCCCGCTGCACCGAATGGAATTCGACCCGTCCGGCCCGCCCCGGCCCGTCGCACTGCCGGACGGCACCCGGGCCTGGCAGGTGACCCGCTACGACGACGTGCGCAAGGTTCTCACCGACCCCCGGTTCGGACGCGCACGGCTCCGGATATCCGATGCCGCGCCCCTGGCGGGGCAGGCGGGCCTCGTCGCCAGCACGGACCTGATGTTCAACCAGGACGGCGAGGACCACGTGCGCCTTCGCCGCACCCTGCGCGGCGCGTTCACCCCGAGGGCCGTCGCCCGCTGGCGGCCCTGGATCGCCTCGATCGTGGAACAGCGGCTGGACACCCTCGCGGACGGCGGGCCTCCGGCGGACCTGGTCGCCGGTTTCACCCTGCCCCTCCCGGTCGAGGTGGTCAGCCGGCTCATGGGTCTCGGTGCCGCCGCGCGGGAACGGCTGAGCCACTGGAGCCGGTACGCGTTCTCCGACGGCTCCCACGCGGAGGAGGACATGGAACCGGTGCTGGCGGAGTTCGCCGGGTTCGGGGCGGCGCTCCTGGCGGAGCGGCGCAAGGACCCCGGCGAGGACCTGACCAGCATGCTCGTCCGCGCGGCGGACGACGAGGGCGGCATCCCCGAGGGTCAACTGGTCGACCTCGTGTGCGGACTGGTGGTGGGCGGTCACGACAGCACCATGACGATGCTGAGCAACTCCCTGCTCTACCTGCTCGGTGAACGCCCGGAGTGCTGGCCCCGCATCGGGGCGGACGAGGACGCCGCGGGAGTGGTCGCCGAGCGGTTGCTGCACCTCGTTCCGCTCGGCGACGACCGGGGGACCGCACGGCACGCCGCCACGGACACCGAGGTCGGCGGCGTCGTCATCCCGGAGGGAGCGGTGGTGCTGGCGGACTGCGGCGCGGCCAATCGTGACCCGGAGGTATTCCCGTCCCGGCAACTGGACGATCTGTTCAGCCCGTTGGAAGCCCCCACCCTGGCGTTCGGCGCCGGTCCGCACTACTGCCTCGGCGCGTGGCTGGCCCGGCTCGAACTCCAGCTGTCCCTGCACCGGTTGGCCGCACGATTCCCCGGCCTGCGCCTCGCGCGTCCGGACGACGGTGTCGAGTGGCGTCGCGGCAGCACCTCCCGCAGCCCTCAACGCATCGCCGTCACCTGGTAGCCGCCCGTTCCGGGCGACGAGGCGTGCGCGCACGTGCTCAGTCCAGGTGCACCGGCAGCGTCTCGACGCCGTACACGATCGACAGCTTGCGGAAGGACAGGTCCTGGGGCGCCACGGCGAGCCGCATCCTGGGGAACCGCCGGGTCAGGGCCGGGTAGGCGGTGCGCAGTTCCATGCGGGCCAGTTCGGCGCCGACGCAGCGGTGGAATCCGTGACCGAAGGCGAGGTGCGCGGTGGGACTGCGGTGATGGTCGAAACGTCCGTCGTCCCCGACGTACGAGGCGTCGCGGTTGGCGCCACTGAGCGAACAGAGCACCATGTCGCCCTCGGGTATGACCACCCCGGCTATCTCTATGTCCCGCCGGGCGAACCGGGGGAACGCTATCTGCACCGCGGAGGTGTACCGCAGCACCTCCTCGACGAACGGGGAGGCCGCCGCGTCGTCCGTCCGTATCCGCTCGAACACGTCCTCGTTCCGCAGCAGCACGAGAGAACCCAGGGCGATCGTGCTGGCGGTCGTCTCGAATCCACCGGTGAGCACACCGTCGGCGAGGCCGGCGAGTTCCTCGTCGTCGATGTCGTCGCCGTGCTCCTTGACGATCACGCCGAGCAGCCCGTCGCCCGGCTTCCGGCGCTGCTTCGCGACCACGTCCCTGAAGTACGCCAGGGACTCCGACATGGCGCCGAAGGGCGCGGTCGTCCCGGCGAAGAGATCGAACCGGTCCATGGCCAGCTGCTGGAAGTCGTGGCGGTCCTCGTAGGGCACACCGAGCAGTTCGCAGATGGTGAGGGAGGGGATCGGCAGCGCGAATTCCTTGACCAGGTCGACCGGGCCGCGCCGGGCCTGCATCGCGTCGAGACGCTCTGCGGTGATGGCGTCGATCCGGGGCGCGAGCCTGCGTAGCCGTCGCATCGTGAACTCGGGGGTCAGGATGCGGCGCAGCCGCGTGTGCACCGGAGGGTCACTGAATCCGAGTCCGCCCGGGCTCTGTTCCGCCGCGACTCCGGCATTCGTGGCCAGGTGGGCGAAATCGGTGCTGAAGCCGTCGGGCGAACCGAGAACGGCCTTCGACTCCTCGTAACCGCTGACCACCCAGGCGTCCATCCCGAACGGCAACGAGACCTTGTGCACAGGTGAGTTCGCCCGGAGCGCGGCCAGCCTGTCCACCGGGTCCAGACCGTCCCTGCGCAACAGCGCCAGCAGATCGTCGGGCAGGAGGCGGATCGTGGAGGAGCCGATGCCGTACTTCTGGATCCTGGACAGGTAGGTGCGCCCAAGCCGGGCGGTGATACGAGAACGGAACCTCGTCCTCAACGTGTTCTCCATGGGTCGTCGCGCGGTCCGCACCGCCGGGGTGCGGAGAATGAGAGAAGGGATGCAGCGGGCTCGGAATCGGACATGGGCAGGCGCTGCGACGCCACGTGCCGGCGGATGACGTGCCGTCACCCGGGGAACGAGGCGGAGGAGCGCTGATGGCACACGGTAGCGTGAGTGGGTCCGACGATTGTTCGACAGTGTTCGATGTCGGTGGGGTGCACCGGAGACGACGCCGACCCGACGCGTGCGTGGTGGCGCCCTCCCGTGCCGTGCGTGATGACGGCGCGGGCCGCGTCCGAAACCCGATCGACCGGACCGGTGGGGAGAATGGTCCTCGTCGCCGTGATCGAGACTGAGCGACCGTCATTGCGGCCTCTCCGGCTCTCCGACACCTTCGTCGGACTCCACGCCGCCCCGGGAGTCAACCGGTTCGTCGGAGCCTGTTCCCGTCCGCAGACGCTGGAACGGCTCGCCGTCGCGCGCGAAGGTCCCGCGGACCCCCTTCGTCGCCGGGTGGTCGGGCGCCACGCCGTACCGCACCGGCCCTCCGGCCACCGCTAGCCGGTCGTTGGTGTGCAGCAGCAGGTCCTCGGCGGCGTACATGCCCGCCGGACCGGTACCGACCACCGCGACCCGGATCGGCGTGAAGCCGGACGGCGGACCGCGCTCGAACGTCGGCGCCTCCCCGCGGTGGGAGCTCGGCGCCGTGTCGTCGGACCCTTGCGTCCGGCGAGGCGGCCTATGGCTCGATCCTCAGTCCCAGAGGGTGTGGTACGTGACGCGGTGCGCCTGCGCCGGTACGCCGTCGGTGTAGACGAGCCGCAGCCGGGTGAACCGCTGGATCCCCGGATCCTGCTGCCAGCTCGTCGGGCGGTCGAGCCGCACCTCGACGGGGTACGTGTGGAACGTGCCCGCGGCGCAATAGGGCCGGCAGTCGTTCACCGCGTCGAGCCCCGTGCCCACGGCGGAGGACGGGCCCCAGTGGGTCCAACGCAGCGAGACGAGGCGGTTGTTGCCGTCCCCGCAGGCGAGCAGGAAGTCGCCGGGACGGACGCGCGCGTGCGAGAAGCAGTCGACGGCCACCGCGCGGGCGGTGGGGGACTGGGAGGAGGACCGTACGGGCGACGCGGCGGGCGCGGCCGTCGGTACCGCCGCCACCGCGAGCGCCGAGGCCGCGCACAGCACGACCGTGTTCCTGAGTCCGTGTCCGCGCATGCCGTCTCCCCAACTGCTCCTCGGGCACCGCGGGCGGCCCCGGCCGATCCGCTCGCGGGGTCCGCGCCGTGTGCCGTACGGGCGCACCGCGTCCTGTTCCGGGTGTGCCGGAAGCGGCCACCGGTGCCGCGCTTCCGCCGATCCCCGGCACCGCTCTCGGCCGGTCCGTCGCGGGAGCCCCGGCAACCGTCTCCTCAGTCGACGGTACGACCGGGCGCGTGCGCGCACCACCCGTGCCTGCCGCGCCCCTGCGGTGCGGCCGCCGCCGAACGGCCGGCCGGACCGGTGCCCGTGGGCGGGCCCCGGACGCGTCCACGGCGCCCCACGCCGAGCGGCGCGCCGTCTTTGCGCCGCACCAGTCCGCCAGGGGTCCGCTCAGGACGCGGAGCCGTCGGAACGCCCGGCGGCCCCGGACCCTTCCAGCAGCGTGAGGGCGAACGCGGCCCGGTCGCCGTCCGCCCCCGGCCGACCACTTCTCCGTGTCGGCCCTGAGGAAGGAAACGAGCGCCGCGGGACCGGGCACCCGGCCGCCGCCGAAGCGGCCCGCCGGCCGCTCGGTCGCCGGGTAGGGCTAGGGCCTCGCTCACCCCGTCCGTGTGCGGCACGACGACCTCTCCGGCGCTGTCGTCGGCCGCTTCCGCCGTCGCCGCCGCCCGCTCGCTCCCGGGGTGGGGGCGTGCCCGCACGGGCGTCGGGGACGCCCGGTTCCGCGCCGGGCGCGGGCGCGGGCCCTTGTCTGCCACCCGAACGGCACCCCATGGAGGGCCGAAACGTGGTCGGGTTAGCATATGAGCGCCGCCTAGCTCGAAAGATAAATCTGTGACTGTCAACGACGACTCGTTCACCAACTGGAAGAACCGTGAGGAAATCGCGGAGTCGATGATCCCGATCATCGGGAAGCTGCAGCGGGAGCGGGACGTCACCGTCCTGGTCCACAGCCGCTCCCTGGTGAACAAGTCGGTGGTCAGCATCCTCAAGACCCACCGATTCGCGCGCCAGATCGCGGGCGAGGAACTCTCGGTCACCGAGACGCTGCCGTTCCTGCAGGCACTGACCACCCTCGATCTCGGCCCGTCCCAGATCGACATCGGCATGCTCGCCGCGACGTACAGGAACGACGACCGCGGCCTCTCGGTGGCGGAGTTCACCGCCGAGGCCGTGGCCGGTGCCACGGGCGAGGACAAGATCGACCGCCGTGAGCCGCGCGATGTCGTCCTGTACGGCTTCGGCCGCATCGGCCGCCTCGTCGCCCGCCTGCTCATCGAGAAGACGGGCTCCGGCAACGGCCTGCGGCTGCGTGCCATCGTCGTCCGCCGGGGCGGTGACCAGGACATCATCAAGCGCGCCTCGCTGCTGCGCCGCGACTCGATCCACGGCCAGTTCCACGGCACCATCACCGTCGACGAGGCGAACAGCACGATCGTCGCCAACGGCAACGCCATCAAGGTGATCTACGCCAACGACCCGTCGGAGGTCGACTACACGGCGTACGGCATCGACGGCGCCATCCTCATCGACAACACCGGCAGGTGGCGCGACCGCGAGGGTCTGTCCCAGCACCTGCGGCCCGGCATCGCCAAGGTCGTCCTGACCGCTCCCGGCAAGGGCGATGTCCCCAACATCGTCCACGGTGTCAACCACGACACCATCAAGCAGGACGAGCAGATCCTGTCCTGCGCGTCCTGCACCACCAACGCGATCGTCCCGCCGTTGAAGGCGATGGAGGACGAGTACGGCGTGCTGCGCGGCCACGTGGAGACCGTCCACTCGTTCACCAACGACCAGAATCTGCTGGACAACTACCACAAGGCGGACCGGCGCGGCCGTTCGGCGCCGCTCAACATGGTCATCACCGAGACCGGCGCAGCGTCGGCGGTCGCCAAGGCGCTGCCCGACCTGAAGGCGCCGATCACCGGCAGCTCGATCCGCGTCCCGGTCCCGGACGTCTCGATCGCGATCCTCAGCCTGCGACTGGGCCGCGAGACCACCCGTGAAGAGGTCCTCGACTACCTCCGCGACGTGTCGCTGACCTCCCCGCTCAAGCGCCAGATCGACTTCATCACGGCGCCCGACGCGGTCTCCAGCGACTTCATCGGTTCCCGCCACGCCTCGATCGTCGACGCCGGCGCCACCAAGGTCGACGGCGACAACGCGATCCTCTACCTGTGGTACGACAACGAGTTCGGCTACTCCTGCCAGGTCATCCGGGTCGTCCAGTACGTCTCCGGGGTGGAGTACCCGACCTACCCGGCCCCGGCGGCCTGATTCCCGGCCTGTCCCGCACCGCCCCCGTCCGCCCGGCGTCCCGGTCGGCGAGGGCGGTGCGTGGGCGGGAACCCCGGGGGGCGACGCCGGAAGGCGCGGAACCCGGTAACAGACCTCCCGCGGAGCCCCCGCCCGTCGAACGACGGGCGGGGGCTCCGTCGTGACCGACGTGCGCCGGGACGCCGACGGCCGGGGCGGACCGGATTGCACGGCCCGCCGGCACCTCGGCTCGCACCGCGCGGAACCCCGACCACGTTTCGACCGTCGTCGAACACGGAACAAGTCGCTGATCCGGGCAAGCCGCCCCGCCGTCGTCCTGAAGGAGCGCACCCATGCCGATCCCGCTCGGTCTCGGTCTCCCGCAGATGAAGCAGTACGACATCGGCCGCGATGTCGCCACCGTCGCACGTGCCGCGGAGGAGGCCGGATACGAGAGTCTCTGGGTCTTCGAACGCATTCTGTTCCCCGAGCCCGCGACCCAGGGGCTCTACGGCGTACCGGGACTGCCGTGGCCCGACCAGTACCGCGGTGTCGCCGACCCGCTGGTCACGCTCACGCTGGCCGCCGCGGCCACGCAGCGGCCCCGGCTCGGCACCGGCGTCCTGGTCGGGCCCCTGCACGTACCCTTCCAACTGGCGCGTTCCCTCGCCTCGTTGGACGTGGCGAGCGACGGCCGGGTGATCGCGGGAATCGGCACGGGATGGTCACTGGACGAGTACGCGGCGGCGTCCGTCGCCCCCTTCGAGAGGCGCGGCGCGGTCCTGGACGAACTCCTCGACGTGTGCGCGGCCGTCTGGGGCCCGGACCCCGTGGCGTACGAGGGCGAACTGACCACGATCGCCCCGTCCGCGGTCGGTCCCAAGCCGGTGAGCCCCATTCCGGTGTACCTGCCCGCGAACAGTCCGCGCGCCACCCGCCGTCTCGTGGACCGGGCGGACGGCTGGATGCCCGTGGCGGCGGACCCCGCCCAACTGGCCGAGCAGTGGCGTCGGGTGCGGGACACGGCCGCCGAACGCGGCAGGGAACGCCCGCTCGACGTCTGCGTCCGTGTCAACGCGCGCCACACCGCCGAGCCGGTCGGGAGCGAGGGACGGCAGCCCTTCCACGGCAGCGTGGCGCAGATCGTCGATGACCTCGCGGCGCACGCCGGACCGTACGTGACGACATTCGTCCTGGACCTCCAGGGCACGCCGCGCGACGCCGCGGAACTCGTCGACGTGGCGGCCGAGGTCTACGAGGCGGCGCGAGCGGCGGGCATCTGACGCCCCTGCCCGGGACCGGGTGGCGGACAGGCGTACGGGCAGAGGCACCCACCGCAGGGGTGCCGGGGGGTGCGTCACCCCGGCACCCCTTCGCCTCGCCCGGCGCTTCCCCCGCTCGCCCGGGCCGGGCACGTACGCGCGACCGCGACCCGGTCCCGCCCCCGGCGGGACACCGGCCGGCGACCGGGCTCGCCCGCATGGAGCAGCGCCTCGGAGGAACCACGCGGACGACCACGCCCCGCTCGGTGGTTTTTCAGGACGGGAACGGCAATCTCTCAAGAGAGCGCCGGACGTTCCCGCACCGACCACCGAGAAAGGCATGGAGACACCATGAGCGAATCGATCGCGGATGTACGGATTCCGGACAGTGCCATGGCACGGGAGGCCACCGAACTGGTCCGTGAGGCGGCCTCTCAGCTCTTGTTCGACCACTCACGGAGGGTCTTCCTCTGGGGCGCGCTGCGGGGGCGCGAGGAGGGGCTGCGGTACGACCCGGAGCTGCTGTACGTGGGGGCGATGTTCCACGACCTGGGCCTGACGGAGCGCTACCGCCGCACCGACCAGCGGTTCGAGATCGACGGCGCCGACGAGGCGCGGAGGTTCCTGCACACCCACGGCATCGCCGACCGGGAGGCCAACCGGGTCTGGACGGCCATCGCCCTGCACACCACACCGGAGATCCCGCTCCACATGGCCCCCGAGATCGCCCTGGTCACCCGGGGAGTGGAACTCGACGTGCTGGGCATCGGCTACCACGCGGTCTCCGACGAACAGCGTGCGGCCGTCGTCGCCGCCCACCCCCGCCCCGACTTCAAGAAGCGGATCCTGGCCGCGTTCACCGAGGGCATCAAGGACCGCCCCGAAACGACGTTCGGCAACGTCAAGGCAGACGTCCTCGCCCGCTTCGTGCCCGGATTCGAACGGGGAGACTTCGTCGATGTCATCCTGGACTCCGACTGGCCGGAATGACCCTCGGGCCACGGCTTTGGCATCGCCGATACACCGCTCGTCCCGCCGTGTGGCAGCGCGCCGCCCGGCGGCCGTCCGTTCGCCGTCCGCGCGGGAGGGACGGCCGCGCAGACACCACGCACCCGGTGACGGTCCGGCATCCGACCGGCCCGTCCGGACCGCCCACCACGTGCGGGTGAATTCGCTCGTGACCCACGACCACCTGAACAGCACGGCCATCACCATGGCCGAGGATCTGCACAGGTTCCCGCAAGGGTCCGGAGGACGGACTCCGGCCCGAGCGCGTCAGCCGCGGTCGCACGAGACCGCGCGAACAGACCACCATCCCTGGCCCGAAACGGGCGTGGGGGCATCCGCGCATGTGGGTGCCCGCTGTGGGCCCGCCCGTCGGCCCCACGGCGAGCCACACCCGGCAAACAGCCGAGTCGATGCCGCAGCCCGTCGCTCCGGAGCGCGACGGGCAGGAGGATCATGCCCATCACTGACGAACGCGTCCCTCTGCACCGTCTGACGTTCGCCCCGTCCGGTCCGCCCCGGCGTACCGACCTGCCCGACGGCCGCCCCGCCTGGTTGTTCACCCGTTACGCCGATGTCCATCAGGTCATCAACGACAGCAGGTTCAGGCGGACCCTGCTCCGCACGCCGGAGGACAGCGCCCCCGCCCTCGTGGACTCGCCCGATGCCGTGGGCAAGCTGGACGACGTCCAGCACCTCCGCCTGCGACGCACCGTCCAGCGCGCGTTCGGCCCGCGCGCGGTCGCGCGCATGACGCCCTGGGTGGCCGATGTGGTCGACGAACTGGCCGACACGCTCGCCGACCACGGCTCCCCGGCGGACCTGGTCGCCCACTACACCCGCCCGCTGCCCATCGCGGTCATGAGCAGACTGACCGGCGTGCACGACGTCAGCGACACGCGCCTCCTGCGCTGGACCGAGCACGCCTTCGCCACCGATGCGAAGGATCCTGCGGAAGTCGCCGAGGTCACACGGGAGTTCACCGAATTCACCACGGGCCTGCTGGCCGACCGGCGAGGCGCCCCAGGCCCGGACCTGATCAGCTCGCTCGTCCAGGCGGCCGACGGGGAGGGCGGCATCCCCGAACCGCAACTCGTCAACCTGGTCAGCACCCTCGTGGTGGGCGGCTACGACACCGCGATGACCATGCTGGGCAACTCCCTGCTCTGCCTGCTCCACGAACGCCCCGAGGTCTGGGCCCGACTCGCCGCGTCCGACGAGGACGCGGCGAGTCGGCTGACCGAGCGCCTGCTGCACCTGATCCCGCTCGGCGATCCCGCCGCCCACTCCAACCCCCTCCAGGCCATGGAGGACGTCGAGGTCGGCGGTGTCACCGTCCGGACCGGCGAGATCGCCACCGTCGACCGCGGCGCGGCCGGCCGGGATCCGGCAGCATTCTCCGACGCCCCCTTCGGAGACCTGTTCGCACCACTGGAACACCCGACCCTCGCCTTCGGCGGAGGACGGCACTACTGCCTGGGCACCTGGCTCGCCCGCGCCGAACTGCGCCTGGGACTGCACGGACTGGCCGTCCGCTTCCCGCGCCTGCACCTCACCACGCCCGTGGACACGATCACATGGCGCCACGGCACCATCACCCGCAGCCCGCTGCACCTCCCGGCCGCCTGGTGATCCGCCGAGGGAGGCTGAACCACCGCCGGCAGCCGGCATGGCCGCTCGTCCCGTCGGTGACGGGACGGGGCCTCAACGGCGTCCGTAGTAGAGCGCGTTGTGTGCGATGTCCGGGAGGTACAGCACATCGTTGCCGTCAGAGTCCCGCCGCACCGCGAGCCGGTCCGCGCTCACGCCCGGCGCGGCGGACTGCGCGGTCCACGTCCCGTCCGTGGCCTGGGTCGCGGCGAAGACGCGGTCGGTGCCGGAGGAGGTCACGTAGTACACCCGCTTCGTGTCCGTCGCGTCCCAGGTGATGCCGAGGGCCGCGGCGGTCTGGCCGCCGGCGTACACGGTCTTGCTGACCCAGCCGCTGCCGCTCGGATAGGCGTAGTACACCCGGAAGTTGCCGCCGCTGTCGGCCGAGCGGTAGCGGTAGGCGACCTTCGGGGCGGAGCCGTCGAGGGTGAGCTTGGCGCTCTGCACCGCCGGACCCGTGTAGGCGTTGTCGATGCTCCACTCCTCACCCGCGGTGAGGTCCTGGACCACGTCGGACGTGGCGGGCGACACCGGGGTGGTGACGGCCGCGCCCGCACTGTCGGCGAAGGCACCGGTCGACGGGTCGTAGCGCAGGTAGGAGAGCTGGTGCCGGAACCCGGTCGCCGGGGCCTTGGCCCACTCGTACAGGAGGTGCACGCGGCCGGCGGCGTCCACCATCAGGTCGTCGGGGTACACGGAGCGGTTCAGCGCGTCGGCGAAGGTGGCGACCACGCTCCAGCGTGCGGCGGCGTCGTCCCAGCGGTACAGCTTGCCGGGACGCCGGTCGGCGCCGGCGCCGACGCGGGCGGCCAGGTAGAGATCGCCGTTGGGCGCGGTGGTCACGATCGGATAGGTGATGCCCTGGCCCTGGTCGGGCAGTTCGGCCGCGTGGTCCGTGACGTCCGCTCCGGGGGCATCCGTGTGGAAGTAGCGCCAGGCGTCGGCGTGCATGGAGGCGAACACGTGCAGACGGCCGCTGCCGTCGCGCGCGACGGACGGCTGGTTGTGGCCGTTGTCGTCGGGGAACTCGGCCTGCTGTCCGCTCCGGTCGAGCAGCGGCAGACGGCTCCAGACCCCGTCCGGGTCGCGCCGCGCGATGGCCGGACGGTGCGTGGCGGCCGTCGAGCCGGGCTCGTTGAAGGCGAAGTACGTGTACTGGCCGCGGCCCTTGTACGTGGCGACCGGCGTCCACCAGGCGGCCTGGTTCGACGAGTCCATCGCGTACGGCACCTTCTCGATCACCGTCGCCGCGGCTGCCGAGGAGGCCGTGGTGCCGGCCTGGGCGGCCGGGACGGGCATGAGCAGGGCGGCCAGGGCCGCGGCCGAGGCGGCGTACGCGCGTGCCGTGGGACGTCGCAAGGTGAACTCCTTCGCGGGCGTGATGGGAGGAGGACGGGAGCGGCCACGCGGGCCGGTCCACCCCTCCGCTGCGCCGGAAACCTACAGTAGATCCCGGATCATGAATAGAGCTTGCACAATACGGATCTGAGATACGTCCTGAGGAAGGCGTATGCGGCACGGCGAAGGGCCCGGTGAAGGTCGTTCGACCTCCACCGGGCCCCTGGATCCCCGCGCGTCTGCTCAGCGCTTGATGAGGGCGGCGACCTCCTCGCCCGCCTTCCTCATCGCGTCCTTCGGCTTCGACCTGCCGACCAGAACGGCCTGGACCTGCTTGGCCACGGCCTCCTCGATCTGGGCGTTCTGCGCGAACTGCCAGAACGGGCTGCCGGTCGCCGTCTTGGTGATCTTCTCGGTCCACTCGGTGGTGAAGGTGTCCTTCGCGACCTCCGGGGCGGACAGGCCCGCGGTGGTGGACGGGGGCAGGGAGCGGGCCGCGAAGTACTCGGAGGTGGTGGCGCGGTCGGAGGTGGTGTGCAGGGCGAACTGTGTCGCTGCGTCCTGCCCCTTGCCCTTGACGATCGCGATCACGCCGCCCCACAGCAGCGCCTGCGGCGTGTCACCGGAGCGCAGCACCGGCCGCTGCATCGGCTGCATCGCGTCGGCCAGCGTCTTGTCCTTGGACTGGGCCGAGGTCACGCCCTTGCCGATGACGGCGTCGTCGTAGAAGGCGGCCTTGCCCTGCCCGAACAGGGCGCGCGCGTCGAAGCGGTCCACGTCCGCGGCGATCAGCTTCGCGTCGTGCAGCTTCTTGTACCAGGTGACCGCGTCGACGGACGCATCGTCGCCGATGGTCACCTTGTCGCCCTCAAGGAGCGTGCAGCCGAAGGTCTGCATCCACGGGAAGATGTCCTTGAGCTGCGCGACCTTGGTGGCAGCGGCGTACGGCACGACACCGCCGCCGAGCCCCTTCAGCTCCCGCAGCGCGTCCTCGAACTCCTCGACGGTGGTGGGGTGCTTCTTGATGCCGGCCTTCTCCAGGAGCTTGGCGTTGGCGATCACACCGATCGAACCGGTGTTCCACGGCAGGCCGTACTGCTTGCCGTCGTACATGCCGCTGTTCAGCGCCACGTTCGTGTAGCCGCCCTTCAAGGCCACGGAACCGAGGTCGGCGAGCCTGCCCATCTGCGCCACCGCGGCGAGCCAGGCGATGTCGAGGTGCACCGCGCCGGTCGTCTCCCCGCCGCCGAGCTTGAGGGTGAGCTGGCTCAGGTACTCGTTGTACGGGTACGAGACCGCGCGGATCTTGGAGTTCTCGGCCTTCTCCCACGCCGCGATGATCTTCTCGATCGCGGGCTTGGCGGCCTCCTCGTTGAGCGACCAGGAGGTGAAGTCGAAGTTCTTGGACTTCGTGTCGCCTCCGTCGGAGGAGGTGCCGGCGCCGGACGGTGCGCAGGCGCCCAGCACGCCTGCACCGGCCACACCGAGCGCGCCGATACCGAACATGCGCAGCGCGCCGCGCCGGCTGATGCCAGAGGTGGTCATGGTGTCTCCATGGGGGAGTGGGTGGAAGGGGGAGTGTGGGGGAGAGTGCGGGCTCAGCTCTTGACCGAGCCCGCGGTCATGCCGCCGACGAGGTAGCGCTGCAGGAACATGAAGGCGACGACCACCGGGACGGACACGATGAGCGAGGCCGCCATCAACTCGGGCCAGGCGGTCTGGAACTCGCCGATGTAGGTGGAGACGAGGCCGGGCGGCAGGGTCTGCTTCTCCTTGTCGGCCAGCGTCACCGCGAAGATGAAGTCGTTCCAGCCGCGGACGAAGGCGAACAGGCCGGCGGCGATCATGCCGGGCGCGGCCAGCGGTGCCACGACGGAGTGCAGCGTCCGCCACCGGGACGCGCCGTCGATGGACGCTGCCTCCAGCAGGGCGTCCGGGATGGTGTCGAAGATGCCCTTCAGCATCCAGACGCACAGCGGCATCGTGAACGTGGTGAAGGACAGCACCAGGGCGGTGTACGTGTTGAGCAGGCCGAAGCTGGAGAACACGGCGTACAGCGTCACCAGCAGGAGCGCCTGGGGGAACATCTGGGAGGCCAGCACCAGGTGCATCAGCGAACGCCGCCCGCGGTAGCGGAACTTGGAGAACGAGTAACCCATGTACGTGGCGACGACCACGCTCAGCACGGCGGTGATCGAGGCGACGATCAGGGAGTTGACCAAGTACTTGATGAGCTGGTCGTTCTCGGCGAGGGCCGTGAAGTTGCTGAAGGTGATGTCTGTGGGTACGAGCTTCGGCGGAAACTGGAAGGTCTGCTCGGGGCTGCTCAGGGCGGTGGCCAGCAGCCAGTAGACCGGCAGCATGCCGAAGGCGCCGATCACCAGGACCGCGGTCCAGGCAGCGATCCGTGAGCGCAGCAGGTCCTTGCGTACCCTGCGCCGCGTGGTGCGCGGGGCGGACGTGGCGGACCGCCTCGGCCGGTCGGTGCCGGACAGCGGGGTGGAGGTCGTGGAGGTCATCGGGCGTCGCCCTTCCGCTCGGTGATCCTGAGGTAGACGACGACCAGGATGAGCAGGAGCAGCATCCACAGACCGCCCAGCGCGGTCGCCCGGCCGATGTCGAAGCCCTTGAAGGCGGTCTGGTACACGGCGGTCGCGAAGGTTTCGGTGGCGCCGGCCGGGCCGCCGCCGGTGAGCACGTAGATCGTGTCGAAGTGCTGGAAGTTCCAGATGAACTCCAGCAGCAGCACGATCGAGGCGACACCGCGGACCTGCGGCCAGGTGACGGCGAAGAAGCGCCGGATCGAGCCCGCCCCGTCCATCGAGGCCGCCTCGTGCAGTTCCTTGGGCACGGTCTGCAGGCCGGCCAGGAGCATCACCATCATCCAGGGGAAGCTCGCCCAGGTCTTGGTGACGATGACGGCGAGCATGGCGGTGCCGGGCTGGCCGAGCCAGGAGACGGACTCCTCGATGATCCCGGCCCTCATGAGGATGCCGTTCAGCACGCCGTAGTTCGCGTTGAAGATCCACATCCACAGGAAGGAGACGACCACGCCCGGGATCACCCACGGGAACAGGAACAGGCCGCGCAGGAAGCCGCTGCCCTTCAGGCCCGAGTTCAGCGCGAGCGCGAGCGCGAAGCCGATCACGAAGGGGACGATGGTCGCACCGACGGTGAAGACCAGCGTCTGCTCGAGGATCGTGAGGAAGTCGCCGTCCAGCCAGTGGGTGAAGTTGTCCAGGCCGACGAACTCCCGGCCCGGCAGCCGCAGGTCCTGCTTGAAGAAGCCGGTGAACAGCGCCGACACCAGCGGGTAGATGATGATCGTCGCGAACAGGGCGAGCCCCGGTGCGGTCAGCAGCAGTGCGAACGCGCCGTTGGAGAGCCGTCCGCCGGTCCGCTCACGGGGTGGAGCGGCCTTGTGGGGAGGTGCGGCCGTACTCATGGATGTGTCCTCTCAAACGGTGCGGGAGCGGTGATGCAGGGCGCACCACGGGAGGCCGTGCGTCGACAGGCGGACGCGACGCGGCCGGGTGCGAGCGGTGAGCGGCCTCGTCCCCCGCTTCGATCGAGGCCCTGTGTGAATGCCATGCATGCTCCGTTGAACGCAAGTTGCAGCATGCGGGATCGTTCTCCATATCGTGCGACGGCGTCAACCCTTTTGGTCGGTGAATCGCCAGTTCTGTGCGGGACCGGCGGTCTCGCCGGACCTGCGGCGAGCTCGGCCGTCAGTCCCTGACGGCGGCGTCATCGGTTGAGCCGAAAACCTACAGCACATTCCCACTGACTGAATAGTGGTTGCACAATGTGGATGTGATGTACGTTCAAGGTCGCTCCGCTGCGGCGGAGAGTATTCGAGCTTCATACCAAGGAGGCCGCACCGTGCGGGAAGAAGAGGTCCATTACGACATCGCCGTCATCGGCGGCGGCCTGGCGGGGACCTGCGCGGCCATCGCCGCGGCCCGGCTCGGCCGGCGCGTCGCCCTGGTCAACAACCGGCCGGTCCTGGGCGGCAACGCCAGCAGCGAGATCCGCGTCTGGGTCTGCGGCGCCACCGCCCATGGCGTGCACCGCTGGGCCCGCGAGACCGGCATCATGGGCGAGCTGTACACCGAGAACCAGTACCGCAACCCCGAGGGGAACCCGTACTACTGGGACCAGGTGGTCCTCGACGCCGTGCGGGCCGAACCGGGCATCGACCTGTACCTCAACACGGACGTACGGGAGGTCGACGCGAGCGGCCCGGAGGACGCACGCGAGGTGCGCTCCTGCACCGGCTGGATGATGGGCTCCGAGCGCCGCATCACCTTCCACGCCGGGCAGTTCCTCGACTGCACCGGCGACGGCCTGCTCGGCCACCTCGCCGGTGCCCGCTACCGCATCGGCCGCGAGGCCCACGCGGAGTTCGGCGAGCCCTGGGCGCCCGAGGAGGGGGACGAGGCACTGCTCGGGTCGACGATCCTGTTCCACACCAAGGACCTGGGCCGGCCGGTGAAGTTCGTGCCGCCCGCCTCCGCCCGCGACCTCACCACCACACCCATCCTGCGCAACCGCGTGCTGCGCACCGGCGACAACGGCTGCGACTACTGGTGGATCGAGTGGGGCGGCGAGCTCGACACCGTCCACGACAACGAGCGCATCCGCGACGAACTCCAGGCCGTGATCATGGGCATCTGGGACCACATCAAGAACTCCGGCGAGTTCCCGGACGCCGAGAACCTGACGCTGGAGTGGGTCGGCAGTCTCCCCGGCAAGCGCGAGTACCGCCGCTTCATCGGCGACCACGTGCTGACCCAGCAGGACATCCTCGACCAGCGACAGTTCGACGACCGCGTCGCCTTCGGCGGCTGGTCCGTCGACCTCCACCCCGTACAGGGCATGTACGCCGACGAGCCCGGCGCCCGCCAGCGCTACGCGGACGGCATCTTCCACATCCCGCTGCGCTCCCTGTACTCGGCGAACGTCACGAACCTCCTGTTCGCGGGGCGCAACATCTCCGCCACCCACGTCGCCTTCGGTGCCACCCGTGTCATGGCCACCTGCGCGACGCTCGGCGAGGCCGCGGGCACAGCCGCCGCGTTGTGCGTCGCCGAGGGCCTCAGCCCGCGCGAACTCGCCGCCGAGCGCCCCGAACTGGTGCGCCGCGCCCTGCTGCGGCAGGACGCCTCGGTCATCGGCCTCGTCGACGACGACCCCGACAACCTGGCGCGCACGGCCCGCGTCAGCGGCTCCTCGCACCTGAGCCGCCTGGCCGCCGAACCCACGCCGACCGCGCCCGGCGAGCCGTACCCGCTCACCCGCGACCTGGCGCTGCTGCTGCCGGCGGACCCAGCACTCGACACGGTCGACCTGCTCGTCCACGGCGCTCCGGGCGAGCGGCCGAGCGAACTCACCGTGGAACTGTGGAGCACCGGCCGCCCCGAGAACGCGGTCCCCGTCGACCATCTGCTCACCACCACGGTGACCGTGCCGGCCGACGGCCCTCACTGGGTCACGGCCCGCCTCGGCCACCGCCCGGACGCCCCGGAGAACGTCGTCCTGATCGTGCGCGCCTGCCCGGGCGCGGCGCTGGTCCTCCTGCCCGAGCGTACCGACGGCGTCCTCGCCCTGCGCAGCAGGGCCGAGGGGGACGCGGCCGTCGACCACGACATCCCGGAGGAGGAAGGCCAGCTGGTCCTGGAGTGGCAGGCCCGCGGCCTGCGCCGCCGGACCTTCGGCTTCCGTGCGGCCCCGGACACCGCCGCGTTCCTGCCCGAGCGGGCCGTCGGCGGATTCCAGCGCGCCTACGGGGGCCCGCAGATGTGGTCGTCCGGGCCGCTGCCCGACCCGGACCGGGCCGCTCAGTGGCTGCGCCTCGAATGGGACGAGGAGCAGCAACTCGCCGAGGTGCGCGTGGTGTTCGACGACGACGTCGACGAGTACCTCAACAACCTGCACCGCCACCGCACCCCGTTCGAGGTCATGCCGGAACTGGTCCGCGACTACCGGATACAGAGCCGCGAGCCCGACGGCGCCTGGCGCACGCTGCTGACGGTGACGGGCAACCGCCGCCGCCACCGCGTGCACGACCTGAACGGCGCGGACGGCGGGCCCGTGCGCACCGACGCGCTGCGGCTCGTGGTGGACGCGACGCACGGGGCCCGGCACGCGCATGTGATCGCGTTCAAGGCGTACGGCGCATAGCCGTACGGCGAAGGGGCCCGGTGAAGGCCGAACGACCTTCACCGGGCCCCTTCGCCATGTGAGTCAGAGGGCGCCGAGTGCTTGGCTGATGGCGTCGGCGGCCTCGATGACCTCGCGGGTGAGGGCGAGGCGCTGCCCTTCGGCCTCGGCGTGGTTGCCGAGGAGGGAGGCGGGGCCCCACAAGGAGATGGCGGCGACGACGTCCCCCGAGGCGTCGCGTACGGGCGCGGCGAGGGAGGCGCGGCCCAGGGCGCGTTCCTCGGCTTCGAGGGCGTAGCCGGTGCGGCGGACGGTGTCGATCTCGGAGTCGAGGAGGTCGTGGCTGGTGGTCGTGTAGTCGGTGTGCGCCGCGAGGGGTTCGGGAAGCAGCTTGCGGCGTTCCTTGGGTGTGAGGCCGGTCAGGAGGCATTTGCCGATGCTGGTGGCGTGCAGCGGGGCGGTGTGTCCGGCCTGCGTGTAGGACTTGGGGGCGCGCGTTCCCTCGAAATTGCACAGGAACATCAGCTCGGTACCGCGGCGGACGGCGACATTGGCTCCGAGTCCGGTGCGCGTGGCGAGGTCCTGGAGGACCATGCGGGCGGCGCGGTGGACGGGGTGGCGGTTGGCGGCGGTGGCGGCGAGCGGGAGGATGCCGAGGCTGAGGCGGTAGAGGTTGCTGACGGGGTCGCGTTCGACCATGTCGAGGCGCTCGAGGGTGGACAGGAGGCGTGAGGTGGTGGAGGAGCCCAGTCCGGTGAGTTCGGCGACGTCCGAGACGCGTAGTTCGGCGCGGCCGGAGTCGAGTGCGCGCAGTACCGAGACCGCTCGTTCGACGCTCTGGTTCGTCCCGGTGTCGGTCGCCCGAGTAGCCATGACCCTCCTCATTCTGCAAACCGCTTGCACAATCTGCATCAGCATATCGTGTCGGCCTGAGGGCTGTTCGTGAAATCCGCTGACTCGCGGCTGGAACGGATACGGGTCGATCGCCGGGTTGCACGGGGCTCCCAGGACGGACGTCGTCTGCGTGAAGGGAAGCGTGGAGCAGGAGGAACACCTTCGACGATGTCACCGGCACGCACCGCCGTCGGGTGTCAGGACGACGGCGGTGCTCGCGGCTCACTCTCAGGCGGGTTCGGGTTCCAGGCCCGCGGGCTGTGCTCGTGGCTCCCGCGCCGGTGCGGTCCTCGATCGCCACCGCTTGGTGGTGCGTACGTAATGAAGGACGACGCCGGACATCAACAGAAGGAGCAGAGGGCCGAACAGCCACGGATGCGCGGCCATCTGCTGCGGCAGGTAGCGGTACGACACCAGCAGCACGGCGAAGACCGTCGTGCCATGGGCCACCAGCCACGTGCACGACCGGTCCCAGCCGAGTGCCGCGCCGCGCATGCCGGCCTCGATGGTGAGGGCGAACACCACACCGGCGACGAGGTCCACGCCGTAGTGGTAGCCGAAGCCCAGCGTCGCGGTGAGGGTGGCGACGAACCAGAACAGGCCCGCGTATCGCATGAACCGTGAGCCCTCGCGGGAGTGGACGAGGAGCGTGGTGGCCCACGCGGTGTGCAGGCTCGGCATGCAGTTGCGCGGCGTGATCTCGTCGAACGGTATCGGATGCGGGGCGCCGATCACCGGCAGCGAGTCGGGCCATACGTCGGCGGCCGCCCACGCTCCGCCTTCCGCACCGTAGGCGTAGACCGGCCCCACGACCGGGAAGATCATGTAGATGGCCGGCCCGAGCAGGCCGATGACCAGGAAGGTGCGCACCAGGTGGTGGGCCGGGAACCGCCGCCGATCCGCCACGTGACGCAGCTGGTACAGCCCGACGAGCGCGGCTGCCAGCGGGAGTTGGCCGTAGACCAGGCCGAGAACATGGCCGCTGACCGGGTCGGTGGCCTCGACGATCCGGCCGACCAGCCACGAGGGATCCCCCAGCGCGTGATCGGCGGTGACGACATACGGGTCGAGCACGGTCGGGCGGGTCTGCGACGTGATCAGCAGCCAGGTGTCGCCCGCCCTGTGGCCCATCACCAGCAACAGGCCGAGACCCGCACCCTTGAGAAGCAGCGCGCGTTCCGCGCCGGTGCGACGCGTGAGGGCGAGGACCACACAGCCCACGACCACCCACAGGGCGCCGTTGCCGAAATGCAGGTCGGCGCCGACCGCCCACCGCACCAGCAGGAAGAGGACGTCGATGCCGATCGCGGCCCCCGCCGCGACGAGCCGTTGCCGCCAGGTGAGCACCACCATGGTCAACGCCAGACCGGCATACAGCAGGGGGCCCGAATGGGGGGCGAATATCAGCTCCCGTGTCTCGATGGCGATCGGCCCCGGCTCGCCGTAGCCGCGCGCTGCGAATTCCAGCGCGATGAGGAATGCGAGGGTCGTCACGCCGGCCGCAGCCCACAACATCGTTCGTGGCTGACGCCATGCGGTGTGACCGTGCGAGGGTATTCGTGGTGGTGTGGTCTGCAATGGCCTGACTCATCGGTGGAGTGGAGGAAAAGGACAAGTACTGCGCCGATGAACGCGAATTCCCGGTGAAGAACAGGTGATCACGGTGATCGTCGCGAGTTCGAACATGCTAACGGCACGTGGGCATGTCACAGGCGGTTCGGCGCCGATCAGGCGGCGGAGGTCATCGTTCCGTACACCCGGCCTGCCCGAGGGAACGCTCGGACCGGAAGGCCGTGCCCGTGGCGGCACGAGGCCGACACCTGTGCGTTCCGGTAGGCGTCCATCGACGCCGACCGCGCCCGGGCTACCGGCCGGACGCGCTGAGCGGTCTCCGTGCGCGCGCCGCGCCGCGGCTCAACCACCGCCGCGGTGCGGCGGTCGGGCCAGGTACGCGGACGGGGCACGGCCCAGCAGGCTCCGGAAGGCCGCCGTGAAGGCGGCGGGATTCTCGTAACCGAGCGATGCCGCGACCCGGCTCACCGGCGTGCCCTCGGCGAGCGCGTGCACCGACCGCAGGATGCACGCGCGCTGCCGCCACTGGGCGAAGCTCAGGTCCGTACCGCGCCGGAACAGCCGGCCGAGGGTGCGCTCGCTGACGTTCAGGGCTGCCGCCCAACGGGCCGGCGGATCGTGGATGTCCGGTGCGCGCAGGAACGCGTCGCACAGTCGCCGCAGCTCCGGGGCGGCGGGCAGCGGCACGTCGAGGGGGAGCGGTGTCAGGCTCCGCAACTCGTGCAGGATCAGCTCGACGACGGTCGCGTCCCGGCCGTGCTCGGAGTAGCGGGGCGCCATGTCGACCGCGTCGAGGACCAGCGCCCGCAGCAGCGCGGAGACGTCCACCACCCGGCACCGCTCGGGGAACCACGGAACGGCACCCGGCTCGATGTACAGACTGCGGGTGCTGACCCCCGTCAGGACGACGTGGTGCCGGACCCCGGGCGGGATCAGGACCGCACGGTCCGTGGGCACGGTCCAGGTCCCGTCCGCCGTCTCGACCTGCATCACACCGGTCGCCGCGTACAGGAACTGGGCGCGGCGGTGCGCGTGGAAGGGGAGCAGGTGGTCGTGCGGGTAGTCGGTGCCGATGGCCAGTACCGCACGGTCCAGGTCGTCCACCTCGTCGACCGGTACGTTGCGCACGCCCCGATCCTACGCCGGGTTGTCGTCTGCACGTAAGAAGTCGGCGAACGATCGATTGTCCGTCGTAGGAGTCGACGTCTAGCGTCGCCACCGTGTCGACCTCGCTCCTTGCTTGTCTCCCGCTCCTCCTGTTCGGCTGCCTGACCGGCGTCACGACGGTGCTGTTCGGTTTCGGCGGCGGCTTCGTCATCGTCCCCGTCGTGTACGCGTTCCTGACCACCGCGGTGCATGACGACCCGGGCGGCGCCATGCACGTGGCCGTCGCGACCTCGACGGCCGTCATGGTCGTGAACGCGGTGACTGCCACGCTGGCGCAGCACCGGGCCGGCCGGCTGCGGCAGGAGTACGTCTGGCCCCTTGCCGGTTTCGTGCTGCTGGGCGCGGCACTCGGCTCGTTCGTCGCCACCCGGCTCAGCGGTGGCCTGCTGCGCGTGCTGTTCGTCGTGTACCTGGTGGTCACGATCGCGGACAGCCTCCTGCGCAAGGGGTTCCTCGTCATGGCCGACGACGGCGGGCCGCGCCCGCTCGGCCGGTTCACCACGACGTTCGGCGGCGTGGGCATCGGCGCGGTCGCGGCGAGCCTGGGCGTCGGCGGCAGCGTCATGACGGTCCCGCTGCTGCGTCGCCGCGGACTGCCCATGGCCACTGCCACCGCGCTGGCGAACCCGCTCAGTGCCCCCATCGCCCTCGCGGGCACCCTGGTCTACGCGCTCGCGCCCGCCGCCCAGGCACACGTCGGCCGCGTCGGCCACGTCGATCTCGTGTCCTGCGCCGCCCTGCTCTGCGGATCCCTGCCCGCCATCGCCCTGCTCAGGCGGGTCGGCGGGCGCGTTCCCGACCGCCTGCACTCCGTCGCCTACGTGGCCCTGCTCGTCCTCGTTCTGATCGTCATGCTCGCCACCGGGCCGTGACCGCAGTGCCGTCGCGCTCACGAAGGAAGCGGCCCCGGTCGATCCCCCGAGCGCACTTCCTTCTTCCCCTGCAGGCCACCAACGCCGCCGTGGCCCAGATGTTCCGTCAGGCCGGGCATCGCCGGGCCGAGGAGACGCACCGGCACTCCGCCCGATGCGGCCATGACCGAGCCGAGCGGCCCTGCGCGCACACCCTCGCCCACGAACCCACCCGTGTCGTCCAGCAGCGCCACGGGCCCGTCGCGGGCAGCGACATCGGCAGCCGCTTACGGTTCTCGACCCGTCCGACCCGTCCGACCCGTCCGACCCGTCCGGCCGTTTCGAACGAGAAGCCGAGGCCGACGCCGGGCGCGTCATGCGCGAGGCGATACCCGCGACCGCGGACACCGGTGACGAGCCGCGGCGCGACTCCGGCCGAGAGCCAGCGCATGGAAGCGCCGGACAACCCCGCCGTCTCCCCGCCTCCGGCCGCCCCCGCCGCCCTCGCGGGCCCCTCGGTGCAGCAGGTCGACTTCGAGGGCGCCATCCCCCTGGCAGGGGACAACTCGACCCGGCGGACGCCGGGTTCCGTCGTCTCCAACGCCAGGGACTGGGCGCCGTCGGGGGCGACCTGCTCACCGCCGGCCGGTGGATCGTACGGGCGAACGGCACGCAGGAGGCGGGCTCCACGATCCACTTCATGTATTGCCTGTTCGACACCCCCATCACGACCGGGCAGCCACGCGCCCCAGCGGTCTGGGAGGCCACGAGCATGGCGGTGGAGCGGACCGACGGCCCGCCAACCCTGAAACGCCGAGGGTGCGGCCCGCGTCCCTGCGCCGGGAGATGCGGATCACGGCTCCTACGGCGCGGTACGCATGCTCGACGAGACCCGTTGGGAACCGAAGAAGGTGTTCCACGCGATGGCGGCCAGGCACCGCCGCGGTTGAAGGGAAACCCGCCGCCAACTGCGCCAACGGTCGAGCGAGGCGAACGTGTCTGCTGCCCAAGGCTCGCGCCTGGCCGACCTGGCGACATCGGCCACGCAGCCGACCGCAACCACGCAGTCGACCGCGTGGCTGCGGGAACTGGTCGACGAACTGGAGAATCCGCATTCCACCTCGAAGAACCTCAGCGTCGGCACGAGGCCGATTCAGGTCGGGCCGGACTTGTTCGCGACGAAGTCCCCGTCACTGCCCACCGGCGTCCGATGCTCCACCCGTCCGCCGGGGGCCGCTCCCGCCGCAGCGGCCATGTCCTGGCTGCCATGGCGGAGACGGGTGACGGGCCCCATCCGGGCGATCACCGGCCCGTCGTAGTCCGTCGCGGCCGACGGCCCAGCCGGACGAAGGAATCGATGCCCTGCGGGCGATGCGGTGGCGGGGCGCGAGGCGTCCGGTGGCCCGCCAGCAGGACCGGAGCGCGGCGCACTTGACCTCCCACACCTGCTCGCCGGGCTTCCACACCATCCCGGCTTCCGGCAGTTCGAGCAGCTCCTTGCGCCGCTCCTACAGCATTGCGGTCCGCAGCGACTTCCCCCGCTGGGGCGCCCACCGCCCGGCGGGGCTCCTTCGTGACGTCGACCTCGGCCACCAGCGCCGACCGCCGACACGAGCCGCGGACGTACATCATGAGCACATCTGCGAAGCAGGTTTGGAGGATCGGTGAGCGCTGAGACCAACGGACTCGTAGCGTCGACGGGCGTCGTGATCAGGACGTCAGGGTGACCCACCGGCCGGTGCCGCCTGTCTCGACGCATTCCTGATACGGATTCAGCGGGCCCGGCCTTTCGCGACAGCCCCAGGAGGATCCTGCGACGTGGACGGTCGTGGCTCCTTCGCCGCCGCTGTTCCAGCTCCGCGTGTAGGCACTCGCGACCAGGAGTGCTGTGGCACAGTCCCTGGCGTGGGCCGTCCCCACCGAGAGCCCCGATGCGCCGTCGGTGCCGCAGATGACGCCGGCTGCCTCGCTCGTTTTCTCGCCGACGGCACTCGCCGCGGGTGTCGGCAGGGCCAGTAGGGCGATGCCTACCGCTCCTGCGGCTGCAGTTCTCATCGATGCGTTCATCCTTTTGTCTCCTTTGTGAAAGCCGCGCCGCGGCCGAGGACCAGTCCTCCACCTCCGCCGCGTCCAGCACGGCAAGGGCGGCATCCATCAGCACGGCGAGCCGGCCGAGCAGGGAGTCGGAGTCGTTGCCGTCTGCATACGGACAACGACACCCCGGCCGACCGGACACCCTTCAGCGGCTTCGCCGACGACCGCACCGCCGATTCACGCGTACGCCAGACAGCACGCAAGGGCGCTGCACCATGACCATCCCGTGCAGTCCGCCATGCGGCTGCAGACCGAACGCGTCGATGAGGACGAGGCTGACACCGGCCTGGCTGTAGGCGTGGCAGACCGCGCCGGTGCTCTGGGCCTGGGGCATCCGGGTGGTGACAGAGATTTCGAGGTAGCGGGGCGAACTCCGCGGCGAGGGTCCTCTCGGTAGCGCCGGACGGGACGAAGACGTGGGGTGCAGGCCACTGCCACTTCGCGCCGAGCTGTTCCAGATGCCGTCGCCCCGGCCCGGCTCGGCTGTTACAAGACGGCGACAATGCCCCAGTGAACGTCCGTCTCCGTTGTGCCGTCGTTTCTAGTGACCACGCCAATCGGCATGTAGGTGCCCTTTGGCGCGAAAGGCTGTTCTCACTATCGAAAGGGGCAGATCTGTGATGGTCTCGAAACGGCGCTCCCTGCGCATTGCCGTCGTCGGTGTCCTCGGCGCGGCTTCCCTTGCCCTCGCGGGCACCGCAATGGCAGCCACCCCGGCTACGCACACTGCCACCCCGGTCGTCGCACCGAAGGCCGTGCCGGCCAAGGCCGACATCACGGCAAAGCCGTCGGTGTCCTCCGTCCGTGCCTGGCAGCTGTTCCGCGTCACGGGCCGGACCACCGGCCTCAAGCCGGGCAGCAAGGTGACCCTTCAGCAGAAGCAGCACGGCAAGTGGGTCAGCCTGCCCGCATTCACAAGCATCTCGCGGGACGGCTCCTACTCACTCGGCGTCAAGCTCGGGCTGAAGGGCAAGAACGACCTGCGTATCATCAGCGGCACCACGGCCTCGCCGGTCTTCAACGTGACGGTCCGCTGAGACGTACCGCCACCGCAGCAGATGCTTGTCGGCACCGGGGTGGTCTCACCTGCCCCGGTGCACGCGCCGGACACGATCTGCGCCGACATCGCTGCGTCCCGCCCGATTCAGCAGTTCCGCGCCGCGCATGTGGGAACGGCGCGGCCGGCGCGCCTGCTCCCACGCTCCGACCTACGACATCATCGCCTGCCTGCACTGCGGAGAGAAGACCGGACTGAATGTCCGTTGTTCTCATCGGGAAGGCACTCGGCCTGTCGTGAACGCGGCCGACTGACCGTCCGGGCCGTCGCCGAATGAGCAGGGTCTCCGCGACATTCCTCCATGAGAACACCGACGTACGGGCCCTCGTCCAGAACGCTACGGCCGAGCACCACAGGCGCTACGACCGCCAGGCCAGCGCCGTTCTTGTGTTCTTGGTTGAACAGGGCGGTCAGACCCTTGGGCGCGTTCCAGTGCTGGTGCAGGTCGACGGTGGCGCCGAGGTTGTCCAGGAGTTGGTCGACGACGGCCGCGGCCTCGCTGGCCCGGTCGCCCCACCACAGGTGCTTGGTCGGCGTGCACGGCGCGACGTGGCCGTCGTCGGTGGCCGGGGTCTCGACCGCGGCCGCCTGGGCGCCGGGCTTCCACTCGCGGATCACACGCGGAAGGCGTAGCGGGTCGGGCCACCAGGGCGGCATCTGGCCAACGACCTCGTCTCCTGGGCCAACGAGCACGTCGACGAGGCCGGGATCACCGGCCTCGTCGTGCGTAAGGACGTCACCCGGCTGCCGGTCGGGCTCAGCCAGACTCAGGTCAGCCGCAAGCAATCGGGAACCGCGGCGTGAGCGCTGACCGACAGCGACCGTCTGTCCGCCCGCTACGGCATCCCCGTCCCCGACCTCCTCGCCGGAGCCGACCGCGCCGTCCACTGTTTACCCGCCCGCCGCCGCGCGCCGTTGCCTGGCACCTTCCAGCTGGCCTTCAGCCCCCGACCGACAGTTCGCTGACCCGCCGCGTCACCCCGCCCGTGCGTGGTGTGCCGCCCGACAAGCCGGATTCGACATGCGACGGCCAGTCAAGTTCGAATGTACGAGACGGCCGAAGCGGTCATCGGCGGGGTCACCGGCTCTCTCACCTGATCTCGGGCTCGTCGGCGTGCCGCTGTACCCGGCGCCGCCGGCGTGGAGCGGGAGCAGCGAACTGCTGCGCTTGCTGCCTCACGGCCGACGCTTCACTTCCCCGCGCCGGGCCGCGCCGGAGCGGGCCCGGGCGATCGAGCAGCGCAGCCCGGTGCCGGTCGGCCACCGTCTCCCACCATCCAGGTGGATGCGCAGCGCGTGGTGCACCGCAGCGGTCGGTGTCAGGGGCGTTGTCAGTCGGGGAGTCGGGGAGTCGGGGAGTCGGTGTGACGGTCCGGCCGGTTCTGCGCTCAGCGGATGTGCCGGGCCAGGCCCGTCGCCTTGGTCATCAGCCATTCCAGTGGTCCGCGCTGGTGGAAGCGCGACCAGACGGTCGCGAACACCATGGCGGCCGCGATGAAGCCGAGTAGGACATGCAGGGGTGACCCAGGCAGTTCCTCGATGCCCAGCAACCGGATGCCGACGAGGTGGAAGACGTACGCGGTCAGCGACATGGAACCGACTGCGATGACCGGCCGGGCCAGGGACTGGAGCCGCGGGAGTGCGTCCGTCGCGGCCAGACATGCGGTCACGACCATGATCGCCACACCGGTGTTGCCCAGGATCGACAGGGTGGTCTCACTGTGCGGGGAGGCAGCCAGCAGCCAGGCGGGGGTATCGCCGGACGGAGAACCCGCGATGTCGGACCACCATGCGTTCGCCCCACCCGCGCCGATGGCGTCGGCGGCGCCGGGAACGACGTGCAGCGCCAGCCAGGAGCCTCCGTAGCCGACGATCATGAGAGCGGCACCTGTGAGGGCCAGGCGTGTCCGGACGGCGGTGGCGGCCAGGTCCAGGCGGGCCACGGCCATACCGGCGATCACGAACGGGATCCAGGCCAGGGCCGGGTAGGCGCCGGTGAAGAGCAGCGAGACGATGCCGTCGGGCTCACCGGGTGAGCGGACGCCGCTGCTGCCGATCGCCTGCTGCACCACGTAGAGCACCTGGGGCAGGACGAGGGCCGTTCCCGCGGCGATCGCCGCCAGGGGGCCGGGGCCGAGCCGGTACAGCGGCAGTACGAGCAGGAAGTACAAGCCGTAGAACGCGAGGATCACATCGACCGGGATGCCGCTCATGGTCAGCGCAGTGCCCAGGGCCAGAAGGATCACGGCCCGGATCACCACCTTGGCCGCTGCCTGGCGCCCGGCCAGCCCCGTCTTCGGCGTCACGCGCCCGGTGATGAGGACAACGGCGAAGCCCGCCAGGAAGGCGAAGAGAGCGGAGGACCTGCCGTGGGCCAGCTCCATCAGGAAGCCGATCACACCGCCCTGGTCAGGGTCGGGGCCCACATGAGCCGCGTACATGCCGAATACCGCGAGTCCGCGGGCCAGGTCCAGCCCGATCAGCCGGCCCGCCGTGGCTTCCCGCTCTCGCGCGTGCGGGCCGGGGCTTCTGTCACAGGAGCTGCAACGTCTGAGTACTGTGTCATGCCTTCCAGGTTTGAGAGTGGGTTGATCGCCGGGTATCCGGCACATTTCCGTGCTGTCCCCGCCATCCGGCGGAGGCCCACCTGCCGGGTGACTGGAGCCACTGCTCACGGAGCCGCCCTGGTCATCCGGGGCTCTGGGCTCGGCGCAGCAGGCATGGACAGCCATCGGCGCGTGACTTCGAATGTACAGCTGACAGCCGCGAACAGATGATGGGGCGGACCACATGTGATCCGACTCTCGGTGGGGGGCGGCCGAGATGCGGCCGAAAGGGATGGCGGGACCTGTTGAGGGTGTTCCCGCCGGCTGGTCACCGCAGTCCGGAACGGGTTCTGCCGGGCATACCGGCGCCCGGCCGGGCGGCTCCTCACTATTTCGGTGCGGGGTGGAGATCACCGCTCGCCGCCCTCGGTGCCCGCGGTCAGGAGGCCGGAAGGAGCCGTCGGGCGGCGGTGGCAGCTACGCGGGGACGGATGACTGTTCGATCCTCCCCAGGGCGCGGCGGATGGTGCCGCGGATGACCTTGAAGGCGTCTGCGTGCCATCCGCCGGCACTGCTGCTGGGGCACGGAATCCGCACCCTCCCGAGCGACCGGCCGCCTGCCACCGTTACGGACGCGCGCGACAGACATCCGGCCCGCCGGTCGTCGGAGTGCCCCGGGCTGAGCCCGAGCGCTCATCGGGGGCGTTCCGCGCGGACCGAGTAATACTGGCGGCCCGGTGACCGCTGCCCGCATCCTCGTCGTCGAGGACGACCACGGCCTGCGCGATGTCCTGGCCCGTGGCCTGCGCGATGAGGACTTCGACGTCGTGACCGCCGTCGACTGTGCCACCGCTCTGAAGGCCGTCGATGCGTCGGTGCACGCGGTCGTGCTCGACGTGGGGCTGCCGGATTCCGACGGACACAACGTGTGCCAGGAGATGCGCGGTGCGGGGTTCACCATCCTGGTGATCTTCCTGACGGCCCACGGCAATCTCATCGACCGGCTCTCCGGGTTCGCCTCAGGTGGTGACGACTACCTGATCAAGCCGTTCCACCTCAGCGAGCTCGCGGCCCGTGGCCGCGCGGTCCTGAGCCGCACCGGTCACCACGGCAGCGCCCTCGCCGACGGCGCGGGCGCACTGCGGCTGGACCCCATGAAGCACGAGCTGACGGTCCACGGCCGACCCGTGGCCCTGACACCGACCGGGTTCCGGCTGCTGGCGTGTCTGATGGCCCGGCCCGGCACCGTGGCACGCCGCCCAGGCCCTGCTGCGGGCGGGCTGGCCGGAGGGGGCACACGTCAGCGACAACACCCTGGACCAGTACCTGACCCGCCTGCGCCGCAAGTTCCGTCAGGCGGACAGCCCGCAGAGCATCAGCACGGTCCGCGGGGTGGGCTACCGCTTCGACACCCCACCCCTGTCCTCGCCGCCGCCGCCGTCGTCGTCGGCATCATCGGAACGCTGAGCGGTCTTCCGACCCCCGGGGCGAGGCGGCCGCGCAGGGTCCGGGTGGTGAGGCCGTCGACACCCCCGCTCGCCCGGATCACCACCGAGACCGAGTGGCTGACCGCCCGCCCGCGCGACACGGAGCAGCGGGACACTTCCCTGGAGGCCATCGCGGGCGCCGCCGCGACCATGCGGCAGATCTGCGACTCACTGCTCTCCGAGGTCCGGACCCGCAACGCGCGGACCCCCGGCCGTCGTGCCCGCCCCGAGGACGGACACGACGGCGCGAGTCTCGGACTGGCCCTGGGCCCCGCCGACTGGCCAGGGCCGCGGCGCCCGCCTCGGCATCGAAGTCGAAGTCGAAGTCGAAGTCGAAGTCGTCCAACGCTAACCCGGAGTCAAAGGATTCGATCTGAGCCCGTCAGCTCAATAGGACGGCTGTGAAAATCTCGTGGTGGGCCACCAACCACCCCCGGACGCGGTCCGAGAGGTTCGTCTCAGCACGCTCATGGGTTGAAGTTCAATTGACAAGTCCGAGGAAAGCGCGTTCGGAGCCACCCGGACGTATGAGTGACGCAGGCCCATCCGCCCGGAGACCGCTCCGTGATTCTCGGACCGGGGCGAGCGGTCATCCCCTGCGCGTACGGGGCGGACCTTTCCGACGTGGGCGTTCAGAAGGGCGTTGCCTGTTCTTGGTGCGGTACCAGCAGTGCCCCGACCGCGCATCCCAAGGGGGCTGGCTACCGCATCGGGGCTGGTGGCTCGATCCACTGGGCCGGGACAATGGATCTCATGAACGCATTGCCCACGCTGTCTGCCACTGAGATCACCACTGATCGTCTCCGTCTGCGAAAAGCGCACGACGCCGACATCGACGGCCTCATCGAGCTCCAGACCGATCCACAGGTCCGTGCCCACCTCGGCGGCCCACGGCCCCGTAGCGTCGTCGAGCAGTACTTCGACGCGAACGGCATCGGCGCTGTTGCAGGCAAGCCCGGCACCTACGTCATCGCCGACAAGGAAGCCGACCGGTTCATCGGGACACTCGTACTCGACCGCCGCTCCGCCGACCTTCCCGGACACGTCACCGAGGAAGGCGGCGAGCTGGAGCTGGCCTACCTGCTCCGGCACGGAAGTTGGGGTGCAGGGCTGGCATTCGAGGCCGCCACGGCTCTGCTGCGTGCCGCCGCCGGCGAGCTGCCCGACCAGCCGGTCCTGGTGGTCACCCAGACGGCCAACGAGCGCTCCCTCAAACTCGCCGCCCGCCTCGGCTTCCGGCCCATGGACACCTTCGAGGCGCATGACGCGGAGCAAACCCTCGCTGTAGCCGAACTGCACTTGTTCAAGACCCGGTCTCCTGTCTCTTGACCCACGCCGAAAGCAGGGCAGCCGTTATGCCGTGCGACAGGGTCGCGTTCGGCAACATGCCGGGCGACCGCGTCGACGCCGGGGCGGGCGTTCCATCGAAGACCTGGCACGCCATCACCGTCCGCTGCGGCACGACAGGCTCACCAACGAGATCACCGTCCCCGCCGACCAGGACCCGCAGGCCGTCAGCGCCTTCATCGACGGCCGCCGTCGCGCTCCCCCTCCCCCTGGACTGGGCCGGCTGCCGCTGCGCTGGCAGATCGCCACCGCCCGTACGCTGAGCGGCCTGCCGTACGCACACCTGGTCCGTCTCTAAGGGCTCTGCACGGCGGTTCCGGCGGTGATCCCGGCGTGCGTGGTGGCCGGGCCGGATCACCTGTATGGAGATCAGCCTCGCCAACCTCATCGCGACCGCCCTCACCGGCCGGCAGACCCGCTGGGTCCTCGGCGCCCGGTTCCTGCCCGACGGCCCGCACGCCTGGGCCGAGGTGCTCGAAGGCGCGGTCGGACAGGGCATGGGCGACGGCGTCGACCGGCCCTGGACGCCGGTCCTCACCCTGCCGTAGTCGGCGGTCGGGGCCAGAGAGGCGAGAACGTCGACGGCTTCGTGGATGCAGTGGAACGGCAGACAATCACGATGAAGCTCCTGACGGAACGGTGATCTTGGTCGTGCACCCGTCTACCAGGAGCTTCCTCACTCTGCGCAGCCGCTGAACTCCAACCGGCCAGGTCCCCTGCCCGGCGGCAGCGAGTACCGCTCCAGGCAGCGGCCGACAGATCAACGCCAAGGCAGCAACGCCAGTCGTAGCTCGGGTCAGGCCGCCGCCCGAAGCGACACCTGATCATCCTCACAGTCATAGCTGTCCGCGACCGAGCCGACCGATGCGGATGTGTCGATGCCGGACAGCCGCTCGATATACCGAATTGACACATACTGGGTTGATTCCAGTGGTCGTCGCAACACCTGATTGCGGAGGTGTTGCATGGGAAGACCAGCAGGATGGGCGACGGCGGTGACGGGACGTCCGGCAATGCGTTCGCCGGGGCGGCCTCCGATTCGACGGGATGTGGAGCGGGCGTTCCGGATCAAGATTGCCGAAGGCCTGACCAGCGAGGAAGCGGCGATCGCGTGCGGTGTGTCAGGCCCGGTCGGCTCCCGATGGTTCCGCGAGCGTGGTGGCATGCCGTCGATCAAGCTCAGCCCGCCGTCGGGCCGGTACCTTGCGTTCGAGGAGCGCGAGGAGATCGCATTGTTCAACGCCCACGAGGTAGGGGTACGGGAGATCGCGCGCCGGCTGACCCGGTCGCCGTCGACCATTTCCCGAGAGTTGCGGCGCAACGCTGCGACGCGGAACGGTCAGTTGGCCTACCGGGCGTCGATCGCGCAGTGGAAGGCGGAGCTGGCTGCACGGCGCCCAAAGGCATCGAAGCTGGTGGCCAACGCGCGTCTGCGTAAATACGTGCAGGATCGGCTGGCCGGACAGATCCAGCTTCCGGACGGGAGCACGCAGGTGGTCGATCACCTGCTCGGCCTCGTCCGGGGACGGTCGATCTCCTGGGCAAAAACACGCTGGCGGCTTTCATGATCTCGTTGGTTCGCCGCAACTCCGCGCCTTCCTCGCGGAGTTGCTTCAACTCGTCATGCTCGGCGCTGGTGACCCGGTCGTTCCGCTCGCCGTGGCCGGCCTCGGCCTGACGGACCCAGCCGCGCAGGGCCTCCTTGTGGATGCCCAGATCCTTCGCGACGTGCGCGATGGGACGGCCAGTGGCACGGACCTCGCGAACCGCACGCTCGCGGAACTCGTCCGGGTATCTATGGGGTGCCGCCATGGTGCTGGTGGTTCTCCTTCGCCAGGACCGTAACCCTGGCAACAGGAACTCCACAAATCTCACTACAGCTCAGGGTCGGCGAGTCGTCAGGGCGATGGTCAGCTGCCGGACGCGGTCCTCGTCCGTGCAGCTGACCGGCACCCCCGACACAGCCATGTAGACACAGCTGTCGATGACATCCGTCGCCTTCCGCCTTCCGCCTTCCGCTGGACCAGAGTGGCAAGGACCAGTCCGGAGGTGCGGGACCACAGCCCCACGAAAATGAGACATCCCGCGCGGCGCGGAGTACCACCCGCATGGGTTGTGCCTCGATCAGCCCCGGTCGACGTCTGCAACCGGTGCTTCGTGACCGCCTTACGCCTGCGGCGTGGTGGGGCGGGTCAGATCACGACCGCGGGTCTCCTTGATCACAGCGACGGTGATTGTGGTAATCACCGCGGCGGCGCAGAGGTACAGGGCGATCGGCGTCCCGGAGTCGTAGTCCTTCAGCAGTTTGACGGCAATGATCGGTGCGAGGGCACCCGCGACGATCGAGGCGAGCTGCGACCCCATGGAGGCGCCCGAGTAGCGGACCTTGGTGTCGAACATCTCGGAGATGAAAGCGGCTTGGGGCCCGTACATGGCGCCGTGCAGCAGGAGTCCGACGGTGACCGCCAAGGTGATCACGGTGAACGACTCCGAGTCGACCAGAGCGAAGAATGCGAAGGCCCACAGGGCCATGCCGATCGAGCCGATCAGGGTGACGGGCTTGCGGCCCATCCGGTCAGAGAGCGCGCCCCACAGCGGGATGGTGATGAAGTGGACCGCCGAGCCGATCAGCACGGCGTTCAGAGCGGTGCTCTTGGGAAGTTCCAGGTGAGTGGTGACGTAGACCAGGATGAAGGAGGTGAGGATGTAGTAAGAGATGTTCTCGCCGAACCGGGTGCCGATGGCGCCGAGCACCTCACGCCAACTGTGCCGGAACACCTCGACGACCGGCGGCTTCTCCTCGGCCCCTTGTGCGACCTCCGCTTCAGCCTTGGCCTGCGCGGCGAGGAAGACCGGAGACTCCGACACCGAGACGCGGATCCACAGCCCGATCACGACCAGGACACCGGAGAGCAGGAAAGGAATGCGCCAGCCCCAGGACTGGAACGCCTCCTCGGACTGCACGGCGGCCAGCAGCGCGAGGACACCCGTGGCAAGCAGGTTGCCGCCCGGTGCGCCGGCCTGTGGCCAGGAAGCCCAGAAGCCGCGATGCTTGTCACCACCGTGCTCGGAGACGATGAGCACGGCACCGCCCCACTCGCCCCCCAGCGCGAAGCCCTGGATCAGTCGTAGCACGGTGAGAAGGATTGGGGCGCCGATGCCGACGGTGTCGTACGTGGGCAGCAGCCCCATGGCGCAGGTGGCACCGCCCATCATCAGCAGGCTGACCACGAGCAGCTTTTTGCGGCCGACCTTGTCGCCGAAGTGTCCGAAGACCACGCCGCCGAGCGGCCTGGCGGCGAACCCGATCGCATACGTGATGAAGGCGATCAGGGTTCCCACCAGCGGGTCGCTGGACGGGAAGAACAAGACGTTGAACACCAGTGCGGCAGCGGAGCCGTAGAGGAAGAAGTCGTACCATTCGATAGTGGTCCCGATCAGACTCGCACTGACGATCCGGGCGATGCCGCTGGAACGGAGCACGCCGGACGGGGCTGGGGTGGTCTCGGTCATGGGGTCATTCACCGGCTTCTCGTGTGCGTACGGGAACTGGAAGTGAAGTGCGGGATGGGGGCAGTTGGCTCCCCAGCCTCTGCCCAGGGGCAGCGAGGCAGCGGTGGTGCAACTCGCGTGGTCCGAGCACAACCACGTTGCGGCCACTGCGGCTTCGCCCGCTTCCAGGAGGCGCTTGACGGGAGAGCGGGTCAGCAGTACATCGCTGAGGACGTCCCCGGTGCTGATGCCATGTGCGGCGGCGCGACCGCGGATCTCGTTCTCGATCAACCGTGCGGACGTAGCCGGGGTGGAGGCAGTTGCTGGTCCCGCTGTGCGGGGCTCCCTCGACCGCGGCGAACTTGCTCAGCCCTTCCAGGGCGTGCTTGGCGGTGACGCAGGCGGCCTTGTAGGCACTGGCCCGCAGCCCATGCACGCTGGAGATGTCGACGATCCGCCCCCGTCCCTGGGTATACATGTGCGGCAGGCTGTGACGCATGAGCGGGAACGGGGCGGTGACCATCACCTGCTGGATGAGGGCGAACCGCTCGGGCAGGAACTCGATCAGCGGTGCGATGCGCTGGATTCCGGCGTTGTTGACCGGGATGCCGATATCGGTCGGCTGGCCGTTGATAGCAGCCTGGTCGGTCAGATCGGCCACGTGCGCTGCGCCGCCGATCTCGGCCGCGACCGCTGCGGCCGCCTCGACGTCCCGGTCCACAACATGCACGTTGGCCCGGGCCACCGCCAGTGCCGCGGCGCACGCCTTGCCGCTGCCGCTGCCACCATCCGTGACCAAGGCGGAACGGGATGTCAGATCCCTGCCTTCCACCGCCGCCCAGCGGGAATGGGATGGAAACTCACTTGTCATGGCCGGACACAGTAGGGACCCCGCCCTGTTGCACCTATGTATGTGCCAGCCATAAAGAGCGTTGGCCTCATTGTGAAGGCAACTACTCGACCAGGGCGCGTATCGAGTCGTGATCAACCTTTGGGTTGTCCCTCATGCCGAGGTCTGTTCCGGTAGATCGTCTTGTGTGACGTGCGTGCAACTGAAGTACGACGAGTGGGAGTTCATCGAGCCGTACCTGCCGATCGGCGAGTACGGCCCGTACCCCGAACGCCTGCGGCAGCAGTTCGAGGGCGTGATCTGGCGATTCAAGACCGGCGGCCAGTGGCGGGAGATGCCGCAGGAGTTCGGCGCCTGGTCGACCGTCTCCAACCGCTTCCGGCAGTGGCGTGAGATGCTGTTGTCGTTCCGATCTTGAGGGGTGCGTTTCGAACGGGAGTCTCGATCGGGTGGTCGCGGACCGCTTGGCGTATACGGGTGGGGCCTCCTGAACAGCTCGTTGGTGTCGAATCACCGAGCAGCAGCAGGAGGCCCCGGTGCCGCAGTCTTCCGTGCCGATGCCCTGGTAGTCCACTTCGGTCGCCCTGGAGTGTGACTGTCTGGCTCACCGGTTCGGAAACGCCGCCGACAACGGGGTGCGCGAGCGCCGCTATCCGACCGACATGACCGACGGGGAGTGGGCCAAGGTTCGGCCGCTGCTGCCGGTGCCGGGCTGGATGCGTGGTCGCGGCGGGCAGCCGGAGGCGTACTGCCACCGGGCGATACTGGACGCGATCCGCTACCTCGTTGACAACGGCATCAAGTGGCGCGCCATGCCCTGGGCGCGGACTACCTGGCCATCGGCACCACCTTCGACCAAGGCTCCTTCCTCTCCAAGGACCAAGCGCTCGGCGGCGAGTGGAAGAAGAAAGATTCCTGTCCGCCTTCAGCGGCATCTCACCCCACTTCAGACCCCGCCGCCCACTACCGCGCCGAGATGACCAACCGCTTCGCGATCTGGGACCAGATCAACGGCGCGACCGCCCTGCCTGCCGCGGCCTGAGCCCGGAGCCCGAACCCGGCCCCACCACCCCCGGACACACCGTCAGGCACTCACACGCTCCACAACGTGACAGCACCCGTGTCATCGACCACGACGGCCACCGTGTCGTTGACCTGAAGGAGGGATCGCCGCTCGTGCGGTTCCTCCGGTCCACGACGCCGAAGCGCGCCGGCCACATCAGCGCGCGCCAGCCGCGTCGGCGGGTGTGCGACCCGTCAGCGGGACGTCCTCGGCCGCGAACGGCCGGAGGCCGTCGCCACCGTCTCCGCCGAGCGCTTCCGTGCTCCGGGGCACGGCGGTGAGGCGCTCCGTGATCCGACGTCACCGCACCGGCAGTCGTGGGCGGGCGATCCGGCACGGCCGCATCACCCACCCACGTCCCGGTCCTCGCTCGGTCAGGACTTTTGTTGCGGGGCGTCAGCCGGCCCGGTGCTCCCACCCCCGCGTCATACGGGACAGCACCTGGAAGCCGTACCGGCTCAGCCGCTCGATCTCCTCGGTGTCGTCCACGCAGGCGCATGCCGTCAGCCGGTCCACCCCGGCCATCCGCAGCCACTGTGCGACGTGCGCGAGGAGACGTTCCTCCAGCCCCGAATCCCGGTACGGCTCGGCGATATGGAGTTCGGTCAGGTCCGCCAGTCCACCGTTGCGCGCGTGCCGCTCGGGCCGGTCCACGGACGTGTCCACCTCGGCGAATCCGACGACGTCCGCGCCCAGCGCGGCGGAGAACCGGGTCCCGCACTCGCCGAGGGTGCGCTGGACGGCCAGGCCCGGGGCGGCGGCCCCGACAACCTGCCTCAGGTCGGCCACCGTGGCCATCAGCAGCACTTCCGTGTGTCCGGTCCGTGCGAAGCCGGCCCGTTCATAGGAGGCACGGACGTGCTGCCACTGCTCCGGGAGACCGCAGATGCCGGGTGCGGGGAGCTGTCCGTCGGCGTAGCACCGCGACACCTCCCAGCGCTTCAACTGTGCGAGACAGGCCGCCATCAGGAGGTCGGCCGCCTGTTCGGAGTCCGGCCAGAAGGAGGCCGGGGGCCGGAAGACGAACCACTCGATCACGCCCGCGTTCCGGTAATCCGCTCCGGTCGCGGCATCGGCGCGGTAGCGCAGCAGGTGAGCGGCGGCGACGACGTACTGCCTCTGCTCGGCCACAAGCGTGACGCGCTCGGCCACCCACGGATCGGTGATGAACTCGTCGGGACGGCGCTGCAACTGGTTGAGAACCGTGTTCACGGACACCGAGAGACCGGGGACGACCGCTGAGACGTGGGCGTTGACCAGCTCCGTCAGCTGGTCGCGGTCGTCGCGGTGAAAGGAGCGCACCTTCAGAGAGGACGGCATGACAAACCTCCGATTCGAGGGATTCAGGAGGCCGCCAAGAGGTGCGGTATGCCACGAATGTAGCAGAGCGGCGCCCGATACCCGGATCGGGTGGTCGCGGGGCCGCCGAGTCGGCCAGTTGTACCCGGACGTGCCAGACATCCTGGCCGCGCTGCGCGCGGGGTTTCGCCCTGTACGCCATGACCAACGCGCTCGGCTCCTCGGTGCCCGCACAGGAGCCCGCGGTGTTCCGCGAACTGCTGGACGGCGTCTTCTGCTCGGCGCGCACCGGCGCGATCAAGCCGGAGCCGGAGGCCTTCGCCGCTGTCGAACACGCCAGCGAGCTGCGGCCGGAGGAACTGCTGCACGTCGGCGACTCGCTGACCGCCGACGTCCGCGGGGCCACGGCGGTCGGCTGGCACACGGCCTGGGTGGACCGACACCACACCACCGGCCCGCTGGCGTCGGCCGCGTCCACGCTGCGCCTGCACTCCCTCAACACCCTCCCGCTGCTGCTGCCCGCACGGCAGCGAAGACGATCACACCGGAGGTGTCCGGCTGATGGAGCCGTCCTGCACGTCCCGCCTGGCCAATCCCCCTTTACCCGCTGTCGGACCGCGTTCGGTGCCCGGACGACAGCAGCGCCCGAACGACGCTCCGAAATCCCCAAGAGGCAGGAAGCTCCGCGTGTTCATCGACATCCCGAGCGAACTCGAAGCCGCCCGTGACTGCCGGGGGCCGCGCCTACGCCCCGACCTCAACCCCGTCGAAGGAATCCGGTCCCTCCTGCGGCGCGGCCGGCTCTCCAACGTCGCCTTCAGCACCCCGAACACCTCGACCATCGCATCCGACGCGGCCTACGGCACATCCAGTACCGCAGTCACCTCATAGACGGCTGTCTCACCGAAACCGGCCTGACCATCGGACCTACCTGAACAGCAGCACGAAATCACGAGTTCAACCACCGTTACGAATGCCACCCCCGCAACTACCCGGCCTTTCTCGGCTTCGCAGCCGCCATCTGCTGTTACAAACGGCTCGTTCGCCTCACCGTATGGGACACAGTCCAAGGACAGAGCGGGACGGTTGACGTACCGTCCGCCCGCTGCCGACAGGCTGGAAAGACACGCTGTCCGAATAAGTCCGGTTGACCGTCTCCTGAGTGATCGACATGCTGAACGCAGGGCAGGGGGAGGCACCGAAGCGTCCGTGCCCCGTTCTTCGGCGTGCTCGAAGACGGCCGCGGCGTCCCCCGCGGCCGGGCCGGCCGCAAGACAGCACCGGGGACACCCCGAGGCCCAGGGCCTCCGTCCCGGCCGGAACGGGTGGCAGCCGCACGTACACACCCACCGCGCACACCACTGAAAGGGGCAGCCCTTGCCAGGCACCAAGCCGGACCTGAAGTCGCTCAGGGCGACGAAGTACACCTCGTCGACGCGCGCCGCCGGAAGCCTGGAGCGATTACGCCGCCTGGGGTACAACGCCGGACTGCAGGTGCTGGACCTGTGGGACACGCTGCGCGGCAGGGACCACCCGCTGCTGCCGCCCCGACGCCACCGTCGCTTCATCGGCAATGGTGACTTCCTCGAAGTGGGCCGCCAGATCACCGCGTACATGCGGGACGAACTCGGTGTGGGCCCCGGACACGACGTCCTGGACGCGGGATGCGGTGCCGGACGCATCGCGGTGCCGCTCACGGACGTGCTCACCAAAGGTTCCTATCTCGGCTTCGACATCGTGCCGCACGCCGTCGAGTGGTGCTCCCGCACGATCACTCCCCGCCATCCGAACTTCCGCTTCGCCCACGTCGACATCCGCCAGGAGATCTACAACCCGCAAGGGACCCTCTCCGCGGCCGACTTCCGGTTCCCCGCCGACGACGCGGCCTTCGACACCGCCGCGCTGGTGGGGCTCATCAGCCATCTCCGCCCGGCCGAGCTGGAGAACTACCTGGCGGAGTCCGCCCGGGTCCTGCGGCCCGGAGGGCAGTGCTTCGCCACGGCCTACCTGGTGGACGACACGGTCGCCGCGAACATCGCGCGCGGCACGACCGCCTTCGAGTTCACGCACGACCACGGTGACTACTACGTGCACTCCGAGGAGGAACCCACGTACGCCATCGCCTACCGGCTGGAGCACATCCTGTCGGTGGCGGAACGGCACGGTCTGCGCATGCGCCGGGACCCCCGACCGGGTACCTGGGGTGTTTCCACACGACGTCCCGCCTCGATGGACCTGCTGGTCCTCGAACGCGCCTGAGACGACCGGGTGCCGCAACGGCACCCGCATCCCCGCACAAGAGAGGAAATCCATCCGTCCATGACCGACAGGACCAACCCCACCGCCGTCCCCGGCGACGGAAACCCCGGCGTCATCGTCATCTCGGGCATCTCCGCCGCAGGCAAGTCCACCGTCGCGCAGGCCCTCGCCGAGCGCCTGCCCCGTTCGGCGCACGTACGCGGCGACACGTTCCGCCGCATGGTCGTCAACGGTCAGGTGCACATGACCGCCGAGGCCCCGCCGGAGGCCGTCGCGCAGCTCCGTCTGCGGTACCGCCTGGCCGCCGCGTCGGCGGACGCCTACGTCGAGGCCGGGTTCACGGCCGTCCTCCAGGACATCCTCCTCGGCGAGCACCTGCTGGAGATCACCGAGATGATCAGAAGCCGTCCGCTCGCCGTGGTGATGCTGGCACCCGACCCGGACGTCGTGGCCCGGCGCGAGGAGAAGCGCTCCAAGACCGGCTACGGACCCGACTGGCAGCCCAAGGACCTGGACAAGGTGCTCCGGGACACCACGCCCCGCATCGGGCTGTGGCTCGACACCTCCCACCAGACGGTCGACGAGACCGTCGACGAGATCCTCAAGCGCGCCTGGGGCGAGGGCGCCGTCTCCTGATCACGCCGACGGGCTCCCGCGGCGCCGCCCCGGGAGCCCGGTCCGGCCCTGTGACCCGCCCTGCCCGACATCCAAGGAAGGACACGCGTTGCGCACCCTACGGATCGGCCCCGGAGACGCTTCGGTGGGAGTCGTCGGCCTCGGCTGCATGGGCATGACCTACGCCTACGACCCCGCCGGCCGCGACGAGAACACCTCGGTCGCCGTGCTCCACCGCGCTCTCGACCTCGGCGCCGACCTCATCGACACCGCCGATGTCTACGGCCCCTGCACCAATGAGGAGTTGGTGGGCCGGGCGCTCGCCGACCGCCGCGAAAAGGCGTTTCTCGCCACGAAGGTGGGATTCGTCACCGGGGAGACTCGGCTGCGCCGTGACGGCCGGCCCGAGCACGTCCGCGCGGCCATCGACGCGAGCCTGCGCCGGCTGCGCACCGACCACGTGGACCTCTACCAACTGCACCGGGTCGACCCCGAGGTGCCGCTGGAGGAGACCTGGGGAGCCATGGCCGAGGCCGTGAAGGCCGGCAAGGCCCGGATGCTGGGCCTGCCCGACGTGACCGTCCCCCAGATACGCCTCGCTCAGAGCGTGCACCCCGTGGCCACCCTTCAGACGGAACTGTCGCTGTGGAGCCGGGACGCCACGGCCGAACTGCTGCCCCTCACCGCGAGGGAAGGCATCGCGCTCATCGCCTGCTCGCCGCTCGGCCGCGGCTTCCTGGCGGGCCGCTTCGGCTCCGTCGAGGACGTGCCGGACGGCGACTACCGACGCCACAACCCGCGCTTCCAGAAGGAGAACTTCGCGGCCAACCTCCGGCTTCTGGAGGGCGTCCGCACCGTGGCGCACCGGCGTGGCATCACCCCAGCCCAGGTCGCGCTCGCGTGGGTGCTGTCCCGCGCCCCGCACGTCGTCGCCATCCCGGGAACCAAGAACATCCGCTATCTGAACGACAACGTCGCCGCCGCCCACGTCCGGTTGGACGGCGACGACCTCGGCCTGCTGGACGCACTGCCGGCCGCGACCGGAGCGCGCCAGTGACACCGGGCGTCTCGCCCTGATCCGCTCCGCCCGCGGTCGCACCGTCGGGCGGACATCGCACGACCCGCACGAAAGGAACCTCGCCCGTGCCCGCAACCGACCGGTCGACCTTGCGCCGGGGCCTGGGGGTCCTTGCCGTCGCCGTACGGGAGGAACCCTGGATCTTCAGCGCGGCCCTGCTCGCCAGCGCCCTGTACGGCGTGGCGCCGGTCGCCACCTCATGGACGCTGGGCCGCATCACCGAGGACGTCATCCTGCCCGCCTTCCAGGAGGGCCGGACCACCGCGGCCGCCCTGGTCGCCGCCGGCCTGGCCGTCTTCGGGGTGGCGATGCTGCGGGTCGTCGGAGTGATCGGACGCCGCGTCGGTGCGGGCATCATGCAGTTCCGGCTCCAGGCGACGTACCGCCGCCGGGTCGCCCACCGCTATCTGCGACTGCCCGTCTCCTGGCACCAGCGCCACCCGGCCGGCCAACTGCTGTCGAACGTCAACGCGGACGTGGAGGCGGCCTGGGCGCCCATCGTGCCGCTGCCCACGGCCATCGGCGTCGTCGTCATGCTCACCGCCGCCATCGTCTCGATGTTCGCCGTCGACCCGGTGATGGCCGCCGTCGCCCTGCTCGTCTTTCCCGCCATCGGGCTCCTCAATGTCTTCTACCAGCGCAGGCTCACGCCACTCGCGGCGCGTGCCCAGAGCCTGCGAGCCGAGACCAGCGACATCGCCCACGAGAGTTTCGACGGCGCCCTGGTCGTCAAGACACTCGGTCTGGAGGAGCACGAGACGGCACGGATGGCGGATGCCGCCGCGCGCCTGCGCGACGCCAACGTGGCGGTCGGCCGCACCCGCGGGTCCTTCGACCCCCTGCTCGACGCGCTCCCCAACCTGGGCATCCTCAGCGTGCTCGCGGTCGGGACGGCGAGGCTGGCCGCGGGAGCCGTCAGCGTCGGCGAACTCGTCCAGATCTCCTACCTGTTCACGATGATCGCCTTTCCGGTGCGCGCGTTCGGATGGGTCCTCGCCGAGTTGCCGCGCAGCTCCGTCGGCTGGGCCCGGGTGAGGCACGTCCTCGACGCCGAGGGCGACCTGCCCACCGGGCGGCTGAAGCTGTCGGACGCCGGCCCGATCAGCCTGGACACCCGGGGCGTCAGCTACACCTACGATGACAACGCCGTCCTGCACGACGTGACCCTCAGCGTGGACTCCGGGCGGACCGTCGCCGTCGTCGGGCCCACCGGCGCGGGCAAGTCGACTTTGGCGACGCTGATGGTGCGGCTCGTCGACCCGGCGCGCGGCGACGTGCTCATGGACGGCCTCGACGCCCGCGAGATGCGCTCCGGAGAGGTGTCGTCGGCGGTGGCGTTCGTCCCCCAGGAGACCCTGCTGTTCGACGACACGGTCCGTGGCAACGTCCTGCTCGGGCTGGAGGTGCCCGACGACCGGGTCTGGGAGGCGTTGGAGGCGGTCCAGGCCGCCGATGTGGTCCGGGCGCTGCCGCACGGCCTCGACACCCGCGTCGGGGAGCGCGGCGCGACCCTATCCGGTGGGCAGCGTCAGCGGATCGCGCTCGCGCGGGCCCTGGTGCGCCGTCCCCGCCTGCTGGTGCTGGACGACGCCACGTCGAGCATCGATCCCGAGGTCGAAGGCCGCATCCTGCGTGGCCTTCGTGACGCGCGGGTACCGTCCACCCTCGTTCTGGTCGCCTACCGGCAGTCCGCCATCGCGCTCGCCGACCGCGTCGTGTATGTGGAACGGGGCCGGGTGGTCGACAGCGGCACGCACGAAGAACTGCGCAACCGCTGTCCCGGCTACCGCGGCCTGGTGACCGCCTACGAACGGCAGGAACAGCAGCACCCCGATGGGAGGACCGCGTGAACAGCCGCGTCGAGGACCGGACGGACAGCCGTGTCGTGGGAGAGCGGCGGGGGAGTCTGGGCACGCTCCGGCGGGCGCTGGAGGTCTCGCCCGGGCTGCGCGAGGGACTGCTGACGGTGTTGCTCCTGGCCCTTCTCGCCGCGGCCGGCCGGGTCGTGGTCCCCATCGCCGTGCAGCTCACCCTCGATGAGGGATTCCAGGCGGAGGGCGGCCCGCGTACCGGCTTGGTGCTGGTGATCGCGGGCGTGTGCGCCGCCGCCGTCCTGGCCACCGCCTGGATCACCTCCCGGATGAACCACCGCCTGTACCGCAGCGTCGAGGCGGGACTCGCGACGCTTCGCGTCAGGGCGTTCCGCCGGGTGCACGACCTGTCGGCCCCCGCGCTGACCGGCGAACGCCGCGGTGACCTGGTGGCCCGGGTGACCGCGGACATCGACCAGTTCAGCACCTTCCTGCAGTTCGGCGGCATGTTCCTGGTCAGCCTGTGCCAGCTGTTCGTCGGCAGCGTGGTCATGTTCGTCTACTCCTGGCAGCTCGCCCTGATGGTGTGGCTGGTGTTCGTGCCGCTCGTCCTGGTCCTGCCCGGCCTGCAGCGCCGGCTGTCCGAGGCGTACGGCCGGGTGCGCACCCGAGGCGGTGACATGCTCGCCGCGACCGGCGAGGCCGTCGTGGGCGCCGCCGTCATCCACGCTTACGATGCGGGCGACCTGATCGGGCGCAGGATCGACACGGCGGTGGAGGAGCACCGGCGGGCACAGAGCCGGGCCCAGCGGCTGGTGGCGGTCACCCTCTCCAGCGGTGAGGTCGCGGCCGCGCTGGCCATCGGCGGCGTGGTGAGCCTGGGGGTGCTGCTGGGTGTCGGCGGCCGGCTGACCGCCGGCGAGCTGGTGGCGTTCCTGTTCCTCGTCACCCTGTTCATCGGACCGGCCCAGATGAGCACCGAGGTGCTGAACGAACTGCAGAACGCCCTTGCGGGCTGGCGCCGTGCCCTGGCGGTGCTCGACACGCCGGTCGACGTGCCCGATCCCGGGCCGGCCGGCACGCTCCTGGACGGGGGACCGGTGGAGGTGCGGTTCGAGGACGTCGGCTACGCGTACCCGGGCGGTCCGCCGGTGCTGCGCGACGTCTCCGTGCACATCGCCCCGTGCGCCCGGGTGGCCGTGGTCGGCGAGACCGGCTCGGGCAAGTCGACCTTTGTCAAGCTGCTGATCCGGCTGGCCGATCCGACCTCGGGGCGGATCGCGCTGGGCGGGGTGCCGCTGGCCGAGGTGCCCTTCTCGTCGCTGCGCCGACGGGTCGTCATGGTGCCGCAGGACGGCTTTCTCTTCGACACCACCGTCGGAAGGAACATCGCCTACGGACGGCCGGGCGCCACCGCCGACGACGTGCGGCGAGCCCTGTGCGACCTCGATCTGGGCGATTGGCTGGCCGGGCTGCCGCGCGAGCTGGAGACCCCGGTCGGACAGCGGGGCGAAGCCCTGTCGGCCGGTGAGCGCCAGCTCGTCGCGCTGGCACGGGCCTACCTCGCCGACCCCGACCTGCTCGTACTCGACGAGGCCACCTCGGCCGTTGACCCGGCCACCGAACAGCGCCTGCAGCGGGCGTTGGAGAACGCCACCCGTGGCCGCACGGCGGTGTCCGTGGCCCACAGGATGTCGACGGCCGAGGCCGCCGACCACGTGCTCGTCTTCGACCGGGGCCGCATCGTCCAGCAGGGCAGCCACGAGGAACTGGTCGCCCGGCCGGGCCGGTACGCCGAGTTGTACGCGGCGTGGATGTCGGCGACCGGGGCGGCCGGAGTGCGGTGAGCGGACTGCCCCGGCCGGGCCGCGGCCCGGCCGGGGCAGTCATGGACGCTCGGCGGCGGGGCGGCGCCGGGTGTATCAGCCGACCCCTCGCATGAGGCGGCGCAGACGTGCGCGGGACAGAGCGAGGGCTGCCGCACAGAGCATGGCGGCGGCCCCCAGCATCGCGAAGTAGGTTCCGGGCGACCACACCGTGGAGAGCCGCACCACCTGGGCGCTGAGGGCACTGCCCAGCGCCACCGAGAGGAACCACAGGCTCATGATCTGGTTGGCGAACCGAGTCGGCGCCAGTCGGGTGGTGACACTCAGCCCGGTGGGGCTCAGGCACATTTCCGCCATGATCTGCACGAAGAAGGCCACGACGAGCCACAGCGGGGTGACCCGGCCGCCGTCCGCGGCGGCCCACCCCGCCCCCGCCATGATCAAGGTGGCCAGACCGAGCCCGAGCAGTCCCAGGGCGAACTTGGCCGCCGTGCTGGGCTGGCGCTCGCCCAGCCACAGCCACAGCGCCGCGAACGCGGTGGCCAGCACGATGCTGTAGAGCGGCCCCAGCGACTGGAACCAACTGGTCGGGAACTCCCAGCCGAACAGCGTGCGGTCCACGTGGTCGCGCGCGAACAGGCTGATCAGCGAACCGCCCTGCTCGGCGATCATCCAGAACACGGTGGCCGCCAGGAAGATCCACACATAGGCGGTCAGCCGGCGGCGGTCCACCGGGGCCAGGCCGGGAGCGCGGAACATCGCCGTGAACCAGACCGCCGGCACGGCGATGGTCAGTACCGTGACCGCCTGGACCACCGCCTGGGTGGGCGGCTGCCCCCACAGCACCGCGACGGCGAACACACCGGCGAGGAACACCACCGCCCCACCCACGGCGAGCAGGGCACGGCGCGGCGCCCCCGGGGAGGCCACCGGCCGGTCCGGCGCGCCGGGCATCCGGTCGCGTCCGCGCACGCACAGCAGCAGACCGAGCAGCATGCCGACCGCGGCCGCGCCGAACCCGGCGTGCCAGTCGACACGCTCCCCGAGAAAGCCGGTCACCAGCGGAGCGGCGAAGGCGCCCAGGCTGATGCCCATGTAGAAGAGTGAGAAGCCGGCGTCGCGCCGCGCCGCCCGGCCCTCGACGGCGCCCTCGGCGTCGTACAGCCGGCCCACGAGCGTGGAGATGCCCGGTTTGAGCAGCCCGGTACCGATGGCGACCAGCACCAGGCCGGTGTACGTGAAGGCGGCGCCCGCCGGTATCGCGAGGACCGTGTGCCCCGCGGTGATGACCACACCGCCCCGCACGACCGCCCGGTACGAGCCCCACAGCCGGTCGGCGAGCCAGCCGCCCGGCAGTGCCAGCAGGTTGACCAGCGCGCCGTACACGCCGAAGACTGCGGCCGCCGTGTGCGGTGCGAGGCCGAGGCCGCCGTTCCCGACGGGCGCGGCGAGGAAGAGCACGAGAATCGCCCGCATTCCGTAGAAGCTGAACCGCTCCCACATCTCGACGCTCCACAGCGTCAGCAGGCCGCGCGGGTGGCGGCCGCCGGCCGGGCGGGCCCGTGCCGCTTCCCCCGTCTTCACCATGTCGCCCCTCACTCCCTCGGCGGCGTGCGCGGCGTGGTCAGCTGTCCAGCGAACCGGACACCGACGCGGCCGCCAGTTCCTCGTCGGCTATGAGCACCGGGATGCCCCCGACAACCGGGTAGGAGCGGCCACAACCCGCCTCCCCGCAGGTCAGACTGGTCTCCCGGTCATCGGCCCGCAGCGGTGCGGTGCACACGGGGCAGGCGAGGATGTTCAGCAGGCGGCTGTCGATGGGCATGGTGTTCTCCTTCGGTGAGTGCGGGTGTGACGGTGTTCCGGTCCGGACATCGGCGGATCAGCCCGGAAGGGCGGGGACGTCGAGAGCCGGCACGGTGACGGGGGGTGCGTTCGTTCCGCTCGCCGCGTGCAGCAGGGCTCGCACCGGAGCGGCGGCCTTGAGGAGCACCTCGCGGTACTCCTCGGCGGGGTCGGAGTCGAGGACGATCGCCCCGCCCGCCCCCACGGACCAGAGGCCGCCCGAGCGGACGGCGGTACGGATGACGATGTTCAGGTCGGCGCCCCCGGTCAGCCCCAGGTAGCCGATCGAACCCGAGTACAAGCCACGCGCGGCGCCTTCCAGCCGGTCGATGATCTCCATCGTGCGCAGCTTGGGCGCACCGGTCATGGAGCCGCCCGGGAAGCAGGCGCGGACGCAGTCGATCGCGCCGAGTCCGGGCCGCAACGTGCCGCGGACGGTGGACACCAGCTGATGGACCGTCGCGTAGGTCTCCACGTGCATCAGCCTCGGGACGTGCACGCTGCCGATCTCGCACACCCGTCCCAGGTCGTTGCGGAGCAGGTCCACGATCATCAGGTTTTCGGCCCTGGTCTTGGGGTCGAGGGTCAATGCCTCCCGCAGTCGGGTGTCCTCGACGGGGTCCGCCGCGCGCGGCGCGGTGCCCTTGATGGGTTTGCTCTCCACCCGGCCGTCCGGGGCGATCCGCAGGAAGCGCTCCGGGGAGGAACAGACCGCCTCGATGTCACCGAAGTGCAGGAACGCGGCGTACGGCGCCGGGTTGAGCCGTCGCAAGACGGCGTGCGCGGACAGCCCGTCCGTGTCCACGGGCACGTGCACCGTGTCGGTCAGACAGATCTCGTAGCTCTCGCCCGCGCGCAGTTCCGCCTGGCAGCGCCGGATGTCCGCCAGGTACCGCTCCTCGCCGCGGGACGGCCGGATCACGGGGAAGCCGCCGGACGGCGGCGCCGGTGGACCGCCGTCCGGCGGCAGGGCGGTGAGACGCGCACCCGTCCGCCGCAGCCATGCCTCGGCGCGTGCCCCGTCCGTCCCGTCGTCGCGCGCCAGACACAGCAGGTACGTTTCCCCGCGCTCGTGGTCCACGGCGACCAGCCGGTCGGCGAATATCCAGGCGGCGTCGTCCCCCGCCGAGGTCCGTGTCAGCGGCGAACCGCAGTCGGCGCGCAGTTCATAGCCGAACCAGCCGACATACCCGCACGTGAAGTCGAAGGGCAGTGCGGGCGCTTCGACACGGCGTCGGGCCAATTGCGCGCGCAAGTGGTCGAAGACGGTGCCGGGCACGGTGGTCGTGCCGCCGCGGTCCGTCACCTCCACGTGGCCGGAACCCGCGCGGTAGCGCACGATCTCCGCGAGGGGTCCCTCGGCGTCCCCCAGGAAGGAGAAGCGTGCGAGTCCGGACTCCACCCGTGAACTGTCCAGCCAGAAGGAGTGGCTTGCACGGGCGAACAACGAACGGAACAACTTCTCGGTGTCAGGCGCCAGGGGCAGCTTGCGCACGTGCAGACGGAACGGGGGGCGAACGGCCGCCGTGGGTGCCGGACCCGGGGCGGACGGCATCGGCGATTCCGGGGAAACCCCGGCATGTCGCGTGCTGCCCCGTCCGTGACCGACCGCGCGATCGGCGGACCCCGCCCGGCCGCCGCCCACGCCCGACGGCTCGGCCGGGCTCCTGCGGTGACCCATCGAGGGGCGCGAGGGGCGCGACCTGTGATGGGCGCGGACCAGCCGCGCGAAGTTGGCGATGAGCCGCTCGCCGTACTCCGTGGCCACCGATTCCGGATGGAATTGCACGCCCCAGCGCGGCAGCGACCGATGGCGCACGCCCATCACGACACCGTCCTCGGCCCATGCCGTGGCCTGCAGCACCTCCGGAAGCGGTTCCTGCACCGCGAGCGAGTGGTAGCGGACGCCGGTGAAGTCCTGGGGGACGAGGGAGAACAGCCCGTCGCCCAGATGTCTGATCGTGCTGAGGTGGCCGTGCCGGGCCGCGGGCGCGGGGCTCACACGCGCGCCCGCGGCCAGGGCTATCGCCTGATGGCCCAGGCAGACCCCGAGAACGGGCAACGACGGACCGGTCAGCAGGCCTGCCGCGAGCCCGAGGTCACGGTCCCGCCCCGGGTGCCCGGGCCCCGGGGAGACGACCAGGGCGTCGAAGTCCTCCGGGTCGAGCCACCGCAGCGCCGCGGCGTCGTTGCGCAGCACCACGGGTTCGGTGCCGGTCGTGCGGGCGATCAGCTGGAAGAGGTTGTGACTGTAGGAGTCGTGGTTGTCCACGAGCAGTGTGCGCATGGGGGCTCCAGGACGGGCGTCGGACGGGATGCCGGAAGGGGGCGGGTGGTGGCTCAGTGACCCATGGCCAGCCCCCCGTCGGCGGGGATGACGGCGCCGGTGACGTAACCGGCCGGCTCGGAGGCCAGGAAGGCCACGACGGCGGCGATCTCCTCGGGGCGTCCGGCCCGGCCGAGTGGAGTGGCGGCCAGGATCGCGGCGCGCCGGCGCGGCGGCAGGTCCGAGGTGAGCGCCGTGTCGACGAACCCGGGCAGGACCACGTTGCAGGTGACACCGTGGGGACCCAGCTCCCGTGCGGCGCTGCGGGACAGCCCGATCAGACCGGCCTTGGCCGCCGCGTAGGCGGCCTGCCCGGTCGTGCCGAGCACCGCTGCGACGGACGAGACGAACACGAGCCGGCCCCACTCGCGCTCGGTCATGGCGGACACCGCCCGCCGCGCGATCCGCCAGGACCCGGTGAGGTTGGCGTCGGTCACCTGCCGGAAGGCCGTCTCGCTGGTGCGCTGGAGCAGCCCGTCGCCGCGGACGCCGACGCTCGCGACGACGATCTCCACAGGCCCCTGGCGGGCCTCCGTGCGGGCGAAGGCGGCGTCCACCTGGCCGGCGTCGGTCACGTCGCAACGCACCGCCGGAAAGCCCGCAGGTCCCGCCCCGCCCGTGGTCACACCGCGGGCGGCGACGGTCACCCGGTGGCCCTGGTCCGCCAGGGCGCGCGCGATGGCCAGGCCGATGCCCCGGCTTCCGCCGAACACCAGGGCGGAGCGGCCCGACGTGCGGTCATCTCCGGTCACGGCAGGGGCACCGCCTTCTCGAGCGGATGCATGAAGTTCAGCGCGACCGGGGCGAGCTCGGGGTGCAGGGCGGCGGCCCGTGCCAGGACCTGGCCGGGGCCGGAGTCCAGGACGGTGGTGACGCCCGAGGCGACGAGGACTCGCATGGCGTCGTTCCACCGCACCGGAACGGCGAGCTGTTCCAGGAGGTCCGTGCGCAGCGCGCCCACCTCCCGGGTGATCCGTCCGGTGCTGTTGAGCAGGAGCGGAACGGCCGGCGGCGACAGCGGCACCGCGGCCAGTCCGGGCCGCAGCGCCTGCTGGACGGGTTCCATCAGCGGGGAGTGCGACGCCACACCGGCGGACAGCTCCTTCACTCGCGCGCCGTCCTCCGCCCCCGCACGACAGCCGACCCAGCGCACGGCGGCCGCGTCACCGGAGACCACGGTCTGTTGCGGACCGTTGAAGCAGGCCGGCACCACCACGCCGTGCTCCGGAGGGCACGCGGCGCACCACTCGGTGACCTGCTCGGGCGACACCCCTGCCAAGGACGCCATCAGCGCGGGCCGCGCCCGCGTCTGCTCACCCATGAGCCGCGCCCGCCGGGCCACCAGGCGCAGGGCGTCGTCGAAGTCCAGGGCACCCGCCTCGACGAGGGCGGCGAAGTGCCCCAGGCTGTGGCCACCGACGACGGCCGGCGGCGCCCACCACTCGCCCAGATGCCGACGGAGTGCGGCCGTCGCCGCCAGCGCGGTGGCGACGATCGCGGGGTGGGATATCTCCGCCGTGGCGAGTTCGGCGGGTTTGCCCTCCCGGCAGAGGCGGACGAGGTCGAGCCCGGTGGCCTTCGCCGCCCTCTCCAGCACGTCCCGCGCGCAGTCGAAGGAACGGCACAGCCGCCGCGCCATGGAGGGGAGCTGCGATCCCGCACCGGGCAGGAGCAGCGCGTACCGGCCCTGGGACACGGCGTCGAGCACGGTGGTCGTCACGGGGCGTCCTCCTGACCACGGGCCTGTACGGCCTCCTGCCACAGCCGGGCGGCGTGCACCTTTCCCGTCCCGGTCCGGGGCAGCGCCTCCCGCAGGTGGAAACGGGTGGGGACCTTGTACGAGGAGAGGGCGCGAGCCACGTGCCGGCGCAGGCCGGACTCGGTGACCCCCTCCTCGACGGCGACGAAGGCCGCGAACCGGTCGCCGTGTCCGGCGCTGCCCTCGGGCGGCGCGGCGACCCAGCACTCGCGGACGCCGGGCACCCGCAGGACGGCCCGCTGGACCTCGTCGGGGTCGACCTTGCGGCCCGCGACCGAGATGCGCCGCGTGGTGCGGCCCTCCACGACGACATACCCGGGGGAGGGCAGCCGCCCGGTGTCACCGGTGCGGAACCAGCCGTCGACGAGGGAGGCATCGGTCAGTTCGGGCAGTCCCCAGTAGGTCACGGGACCGGCACCGGCCTGGCGCAGGTGCAGCTCTCCCGAGACGTCCGGGCCCGGCGCGGCGAGCCACGTGCCGTCCGCGGCGCGCAGGCGGGCCGTGACACCGGGCAGCAGGCGCAGCGGTCCGCCCGGGACACCGGTGGTGTACGCGATCTGGCCGAACTCGGTGGATCCGTACTGGTCGCGCAACGGCACGCCGGTGGCGGCGTGCCAGTCCTCCGCCAGCGCACAGGGCAGCGGCTCGCCGGCGCTGACACAGATCCGCAGGGAGGACGGTGCGGGCGGCTCGCCGCTGTCGAGCACGGCCCGGTAGAGGAACGGAACGCTCTGCACCACGGTGGCGCGGCTGTCACGGAGGAGCCGGGCCAGCGCCATGGGCGCGGCCGGATGCGGGGCCAGCACCAGGGTGCAGCCGGTGACCAGCGCCGGCAGCACGGCCACGCCGAACGCGTAGGCGTGGTGCACGGGGGTCGTGCACAGGAGGCGGTCGCCCTCGCGGTAGCCGGCGAGCGCGGCGAAGTCCGCCGCGTTCGTGAGGGCCGTGTGCCACCGCTTGCGCACCACTTTCGGCAGTCCGCCGGTGCCCGAGGTCACCAGGCCCAGATGGGGAGCCGGTGCCGGCCCGCCGGACGCGGGCGCCTCGGCGCCGACGGGGCCGTCCGCGTGGTCGGCGGTCGACGGCGTGTGCCATCCGGCCAGCCCGGCCAGCGCCGCCACCTGGTCCCGTTCGGCGGCTGTCGCCCGGCCGTCGTACAGGACGACCTCTCGTCCCTCGGCGGTCGCCGCCAGCAGCGCGACGAGCGTGTCGGGATCATTGCGCGCCAGTATCCCGACCCGGGCCCCGGGCGCCTGACCGCCCCGGCGCAGCCGGGCCCTGGCACGCCGCACCCGGCCGGCGAGCCCGGCCCATGTGACGGTGGTGCCCCGGTGCTCCACCGCGGGCCGCGCAGGCGTGGCCGCGGCCCGTGCCGCGAGCAGGCCCGGCAGGGTGTCGTGAGGCACGACCGCGCTCATGCGGTGCCTCCCGGGCGGAGGACGAGGAGCGAGCCGCCCCCGCGAAGCTCGGCAGGCTCGGCGGGACGTCGGTGGTGCCAGTCGGCCAGGGCGGCGAATGCCTCGCTGGGGTCGGTCCGTTCGTGGTCCGCGTCGTTCGCGTCCCGCACGGCGGGGTGGCTGCCGCCCGGGTGCCAGCCGCCGACGTCCCCCCAGCCGCCGGCACCGTCCAGCACCACGGCGGCGGTGCGCAGGCGTACCGGTCCGGTGTCCCGAGGATCTTCGGGCGGCGGCCAGTGCGCGGCGGCCACCAGGACCCGGCGCAGCCGGCCCGATGCGATCATGGCGGCGGCGTACCCCAGGGCGTCGACCCCGCTGGACGCTCCGGTCAGGGTGACCGCGGTGCCGTCCAGGCCGAGCTCGATGCACAGCCGCCCGGTCAGCGAGTGGGCCGAGTAGTGCAGGAAGCACTCCGGAGCGAGCCAGCGGGGGCCGTGGGAGTCCAGGACCTCGGCGATGTACGCGGAGGTGGCGGAGGTGGCGCGGCGGGAGGCGGTGACACAGCCCAGTGCGTGCGCCTCGTCGGGGGCGATGCCCGCGGCGGCCAGCGCCTCCTGTGCGGTGGCAAGGAGCTCGGGGCCCAGCACGTCGCGCACGGCGAGTGGCATCCGGGGGAGGTCTGCCGTCTCGCTCGGCACGCGGGGGAACTCCCGCTCGGTCAGGCGCACGGCGGTCGCGGCGATCCGCGCGGTCTCACGCTTCACGGCCGAACACCACCGCGACGTTGGAGCCGCCCAGGCCGCACGAGAGGGTGAGCGCCGCCCGCGGGGGCCGGTCGGGCTGCTCGTCCCCCAGGTTCAGGTGGTCCCAGCGCGGGTCGCGGTCCTGCAGGCCGAGCGTCGGCAGCACCTCTCCGCGCAGCAGGGTCAGTACGGTCACGATGGCCTCCACTGTGCCTGCGGCGCCCTGGCAGTGGCCGAGCGCCGCCTTGCTGCTGACGACGGGGATGCGGGGGAGGCGGTCGCCCAACACGTCCGCCAGTGCGCGCAGTTCCGCAACGTCCCCGTGCCGGGTGCCGGCGGCGTGCGCGTTCACGTATCCGATCTCCTCGGGCTGGGTACGGGCGTCCGCCAGGGCCCGCCGCATCGCCTTGGCGACCCCCTCGAAGTCCGGCCGGGCGGCCTGGCTCGCCTCATTGCTGCTGCCCCAGCCGCGCAGGTGGGCGAGCGGTCGGTCCGCAGTGCGCTCCAGCACGACGGTGGCGGCGCACTCGGAGATCCGGATGCCGGAGCGGCGCGCGGCGAACGGGCGGCAGCCGCCGGGGCTGAGCGTGCGCAGCGAGGCCAGGCCCTGGAAGGCGGTCTCCGTGATGGTGTCCACCCCGCACACCAGCACCCGGTCGGCGAGGCCGTCGCGCAACAGGTCCGCGCCGACCCCGAGAGCGGTGGCGCCCGCGGCGCTGGCGTTGCCCACCTGCACCACCGGTCCGTCCCACGCGGGAGGGGCGTACGGGCTCCAGGCGGCCCCGGCGGCCGGAGCGCGTCCCTCGTGCCACGCCCGCCAGGCGGCGGCGGACGGGAAGCCGCCGCTGTCGGTGGTGCCCAGCACCAGGGTGGTGCGGCCTACGCGGCCCCGGCCGGTGCGCGCCTCGGCATCGTTCAGGGCCTCGTCCGTCGACCGGTGCACCAGGTACGGCAGCCGGGCCGGGTGCCCGGGCGGCGGGACCCCGCGTCCGGTCGCCTCCTCGGGCACCAGGCCGACCAGGTGCGTGCCGGTACGGGAGACGTCGAAGTGCTCCACCGGCCGGAATGCGACCTCGCCGCCCGCGCACGCCCGCCACAGGGCGTCGACGCCGGCGCCACCGGGCGAGAGCACCCCGAGTCCGGTCACGACGACGGAGGAGGGGGCGCTCATCGGGCCTCCCCGGGAAGCCGGCCGTGCTCGGACAGGTGGCGGACGAGGGCGCCGACCGAGTCCGCGATGTCCCACAGCTCGCCGTCGGCGATCCGCTCGACGGCGCACTCCCGCTCCAGCGTGGCCAGCACGGTCACGATGTCCAGCGAGTCGATGCCGAGTTCGAAGAACTTGTCCTCCCGGGCGATGCTCCGGGCCAGATCCCTGCCGACCCGTTCGGCCAGCCGCTCGCGGACCAGGTCTTCCAGCGCGGCGGCGGGTGCCGCCGGGCCGTCGTCGGTGTGCCGCATCCGTGTCCTCTCGTGTGCGCAACCACCACCGCCGTGCCGGCGGAAGGCGGGCGGTGCCTCAGCCGATCGGCGTGCCGGCCGTCAGATCCGTACGTGCGTGCGTGTGCACGCGTGCGCCGTGCCGGACCGTCACGGCCGCGGCGTAGCCCGGGGCGCGGGCCGGGACGGTGCGCACCGACCAGCCCGCCAGTTCCTCCGGGCCGGCCACGGTCACCCGGCCCGTGGTGTCGACCCGCGCGCCCATACGGGCCAGTGCGTGACCGAGTCCGGTGCCGGTGGCCTTCGCGTACGACTCGGCGCTCGTCCAGACCCGTAGCAGGACGGCCTGCCGCACCGACGCGGACAGCCGGGTGAGCCGGCCGCTCTGCTCCGGGCCGAACAGCCGGGGGGCCAGCGTCTCGACCTCCGCCGCGCGGTCCGCGGTCTCCACGTCCACCCCCACCGGCCCGGCCCCGCGCCCCAGCGCCACCGCAGCCAGGATCCCCGAGTGCGCGATCGACACGGTCCACTCCGCGCCGCCGGCCCCGGCGAGCCGCACCGGACCGTGGCCGGCTTCTCCGCAGGCCGGGCAGCGCGCCGCGAGTGCGACGCACCCCGGCGGTACCCCGAGACGTCCGGACAGCGCCGAGCGCAGCAGTCCGCGCGCCACGGTGAACCGGGCGGCGGCCCGCTTCGCCAGCAGGCCGGCCCGTTCGCGCTCGGCGGCGTCGAGGAGCCCGGCACAGCGGCGGACGGCCTCGGGAGTCACCAGCGCCTGGTACACGCAGACTTCCCGGCCGCCCGGGACCGTGGCGCCGGGGTCCGCCCGCGTCCCGGAGCGCGGCGACGGGGCGGGGGTCGCACCGGTCATGACAGCGCGCTCTCGTCGAGGCGGTCCAGGATGTCCCGGACGGTTTCCTCCTCCTTCTGGCCGGTCGTGTCCAGCCACAAGCCGATGCGCGCGGTGTCGCGGCGGAACACCTCGTCCAGTTCGCGTGCCCCCCAGCCCTGTCCGTCGTACGCCTGGTGGGCGCGGCCCGCGTCCCGGCACAGGACGGTCTCCGGCCGCGGGGCCAGCACCACCACATGGCAGGGGCGGACGTCGCCGAGCATGCCGATGAACCGTTCCAGGTGTTCGCCCAGCAGGTTGTCCTCGGCGATCACGGTGAAGCCCTCCGCGGCGTACGAACGGGTCAGCATGGCCAGGTGCCGCAGGCGCAGTTCGTACTGGCGCAGCGCCTGCGGCGACGGGTCGGGGGACATTTCCGCACGGCCGGTGACCACCATGCGGCGCAGCACGTCGCCCTCGATCAGCACGGAGGGGTCGAACCGGCGTGCCAGCAGCGTGCCCACGGTGGACTTGCCGCTGCCGGGGATGCCGGTCACCACCACGATGCGAGGCCCGGACGGGGAGCGGGCGTTCACAGGGCGGCGCCCGCCGCGGCCGGCTCGGGGGCGAGGCTCTCGCCGCCCCGGTGGACCTGCCAGCGCAGCGGGGGCTCACGGAAGGTCAGGAGTTCCACCAGCAGGCGGTTGCCGACCGGTTCCACTTTCTGGAAGATCCGTTTGACGGCCTTGGTGCCGGCCGGGCCGAGTGCGTCGGGCAGGTATTCCTTGATCTGTTCGAACAGCAGCCATTGCCGGCCCTTGCGGTTCTTGACGACCCGCTCCACGTAACTGGGCCTGATGCCGTACTTGGTGGCGAAATGCCTGAGGGTCTCGGCCGTCCACGCGTCGCTCCAGCGCAGCATGAAGTACGGCAGGTCGGCGAGCGCGAAGGGCGGCGGCATCCGGTAGGTGATCACCGAGCTCGGTTCGAACCACACCGTGCCGCCGGCGTCCAGCACCCGCTGGCTGAAGTCGAGGTGCTCGCGGGTGGTCAGCAGCCCCTCGTCCATGCCGCCGACCTGGTCGAAGACCGAGCGGCGCACCAGCGCGCAGTGGAACTCGATGATGTCGCACGCCTGGCGGCGCATCTTCTCGGCGGGTACTTCCGAGACGTGCTTCATGAAGTACCGCTGGGTCTGGGTGAATTCGCGCGTGCCCCAGACACCGGAGAACTCCATGTCGCCGCCGGCCATGTGGACCGTCTGCTCCTCCAGCGGTCCGTGCAGGTAGAGCGGGCCGACCATCGCGGCCTTCTCCTCGTCGGCGCAGGCGAGCAGCGGCTCCAGCCAGTTGTCCGTGTACTCCACGTCGTTGTCGAGGAAGACCACGTACTCGCCCTCGGCATAGCGCAGTCCGATGTTGCGGGCGCAGTTCGGCGAGACGTACTTGTTCACGCGCACCGCGGTGAAGCCGTGCACGTCGCTCAGTCGACGCAGTCGTTCCCAGCGCTCCTTGGGGGAGTTGACGTCGACGTACACGACGTGGCAGGGGACATCGGTGTGGGCGAAGAAGTTCTTGAGGGACTCCTCGGCGTACGAGAAGCGCTCTCGGCTGGTGATGACGGCGGTGACGCGGGGCGGGCTGTCCATGTGGTCTCCCGTTCGGGTGCGGACGTCCGGTGGGCTTCGGTCCGGCAGGGCCGGGCCGGTGTCAGGCGGGGCGTGCGGTGAGCAGGGAGTAGTGGCCGTAGACGGGCGTGACAACGCAGTCGGTGAAGCCGGAGCCGTCGAGCAGCGCGACGAGTTCGGGACATGTGCGCAGCCGGCCGCCGGTCATGACCGCCAGGGCGAGCGAGTAGCCCGTGATGGTGGGGGAGCGGCGGGCCGCGTCGTCGGGCAGCACCTGGTGCACGAGCAGCCGACCGTCGGCGGACAGGGCCGCGCGGGCGCGTTCCAGCAGACCTCGGCAGTGTGCGTCGTCCCAGTCGCTCAGCACGTCCGCGAACAGCACCCGGTCCTGGCCGCCCGGCCACGGGTCGGCGAACATGTCGCCGGTGCGCAGGCGGACCCGCCCGGCGAGGTCCGTCCGGTCCAGCAGCCGGTTCGCCTCGCGCTCCACCACGGGCAGGTCCAGGACAGTGGCCGTGAGACGCGGATTGCGGCGCGCCAGCGCCATCGCGAAAGTGCCCACGCCGCCCCCGACCTCCAGCAGCGCGGCGCAGTCCGTCAGATCCAGACGGTCGGCCAGGGCGGCGGCCGGGCCGACGGAGTGCGCGTGCATGGCACGGGCGAACTGCTCGCCGTGGTGGGGGGAGCGTTCATGGGTCTCCCAGATGTCCTTGCCCCGGTAGCCGTGGGGGGCGCCGGTGGTGATCAGCCCGCGTACGGCGGCGCAGCGTTCGTCCCAGCCGAGTCCGAGCATGGGCCCCCAGTAGCGGGCGCCGTCCGGGAGCAGGAAGGCGCGGGCGGCCGGGGTCAGGTGGTATCGGCCGCCGTGCACGGACAGGTATCCGAGGGCGGCGAGGTATTCCAGCACCACCGCCGTCCCGGCCTGGTCCAGACCGCGTGACGCGGCGAGTCCGGCCGCGTCGGCCGGTGACTGGGCGAGCGTCGGGAAGAGACCGAGACGGTCCGCGGCGGCGACCGCCGGAAGCCGGTACTGCGACATGAAGGTGTCCATGAGCAGCCGGTCGTCCGGGCCCGACGCGTGGGCACCGGCTTCCGGCAGGACGCCGGACGGGGCGAGGGTCTTTGCGGTCACCGGGCCTCCGCGGCGGCCTCGGAGATGCGCGTGGCGAGGACGTCCAGCAACTCGCCGACCGTGGTGTAGCGCAGGGGGTCGATGTCGTCGTTCTCGAAGGTCAGATCGTGCTTCTGCTCGAAGTGGGTGAAGACATAGGCAAGCGTGATGGAATCGAGCCCGAGTCGGCTCATCGGGTCGTTCTCGGTGAGTTTTCCGGCGACCTCCGGCGGGGTCTCGCACTGTTCGACGAGAATCGTGCGCACCTCGTCGAACAGTTCCGTGCGGTCCGTGGATCCGAGACTGTCTACGCTGCTCATCTGCAAGCCCACCCCTCTGTTTGCCGTGCCCTAACGTGCGGCGACGCGAAATCCGGGCCACACGCTAAAACCATCGATCAAGACTGTCAAATATTTCGAAAATTGTGGTCGGTATTTTTCTCCCCTATTCAGGGAATAGTTTTCCGACCCTGCGGGCAGGCCCATTCCGGGCGATTGTCCGCAGGGTTTTCCGGTTTTCTCAAGTTTTTCCGGGCGGCTTCCCGTGCCCGTGGGGGCTCAGGCGAAGGACAGCTCGGGCAGCGGCCTGCCCTCCCCGAAACACCACTCGGCCTCGCCCCGCAGGCGCCGTGCGAGACGGGTGCCGTCCCCCTCGGCGTACGGGCGCCCTGTCCCGGCGTGCCGGCACATCGCCTCCAGCAGTGCCTCCAGCGCGTTCGCCAGCGTGGCGATCTCCTCATGGGCCATCGCGTAGACGCCCTCCGAGCGGTAGCGGTGCAGCCCCAGCAGCAGCAGGCCCAGCTTCTGGGCCCGGCCCGCCGCCGCGAGCGCCGCACGGGACACCGCGACGGTGCGCGGCTCCTCGGCACCGGCCAGGGCGTGTCCCAACAGGAAGAGCTGCGGCTGCACGTCCCCGAGCACCCATACGTCCATCCCCTTCGCCAGCAGCAGGGGCAGGCGCGCCCCCGACCACACCTCGCCGTGGAACGCGCGCAGTTCGGCGACGTCCTCGCCGAGCGGGACCAGGGAGGGCGGCACCAGTGCGGCGGCCGCCTCCTCGGGGCGCCGGGCGTCCGGCGGCGCGATCCGCTCCACGACCGCGTACCGGGTGCACGCCTCGCGCAGTGCGCCGGTGACGGGCAGGACCCGCCGATGGCCGTCCTCGGCCGGGGCGTCGGTGTCCAGGACATGCAGCCCCCGGCCGTCGATCCGGTGGGCCAGCACCATGTGGTGGTGGTAGTGCTCCTTGCCCTCGTGGTCGTCGCCCGGCCAGTGGTGACCGTCCGGCATCAGCACCACCGGTGTCCCGGAACCGACCAGTTCGGCGACGCGCGGCCAGTGGATCCGGCCCGATCCGATCCCGGTCAGGTGCCAACGGACCGCGCACGCCGGGAATTCGCTCATCGGCCCGTACCACTCCCCGCGCCGCACCAGGTCGAGCGGTACGGCGAGGCCGCGTGCCACCGCGTCTGCGCCGTAACCCCGGTGCAGCAGTACGGCCTCGACCGAGCGCATGAAGCACCCCAGCCCGTCCAGGCCGATGTTCTTCCAGCCCAGTGCGGCGGCGGGGTCGAAGGCGTAGGGACGGATGTCCTCGGCGGTCGTGTCGCTCACGTCGTCCTCCTGGTGTTGCGCAGCACGGTGGCGGTGATCGTCAGAGTCGGGTTGTGCGCCCCGGAGGTGGGGAAGAGGCCGCCGTCGGCGACGAAGACGTTGTCCAGCGCGTGCATCCGGCCCACGCCGTCGGTCACCCCCGTGCGAGGGCCGTGGCTCATCCGCAGTCCCCCGAGGGTGTGGAAGTTGCCGGGCACGGTGCCGGGTTCACCGGGAAAGGCCCGCGAGCGCGTCTCCGGCACCGCGGCCACCGCGTCCGCGCCCGCTGCCTCCAGCAGCGCGGCCAGCCTCGGCAGGTAGAAGCGCTGGGCCGCGGTCTCGTGGACGTGCGGGGCCCACGAGACGCGGGGCACCGGTAGCCCGAGCCAGTCCCGGACGACCGGATCGAGGCCGACGCGGTTCTCCCGCTGGGAGACGTCCTCCCCGTGCATCTGCACCCCGAGCAACCGGTCCCGCAGGGGGCTCTCGCGCATCAGCCGTTGGAAGGCCCGGCCGTAGGGCACGTCCGTCAGTTCCGGCAGGAGCCGCCGGTAGAGAAGGCCCTCCTGGACGGGGCCGGGCTGCCCGCCCCCGAGTTCGACCACGCCACCCCGCAGATACGGCAGCCCCGCCGCGCGTGCGGCCTCGCGCGCGCCGGGGCAGTCCGGGTCGGCGAAGTCGTCCAGGGCGTGGGTGATGTTCCGGCCCCTCGGGCTGCGCACCCGCTCCCCGAGGAACAGCCCGTAGGCGACCGAGTACCAATGGAACATCAGGTGGCGCCCCAGCAGCCCGGACGGATCGGGCAGCTCCGACAGCAGGGCCAGTCGGCAGCTCTCCACCGCGGACCCCGCGAGCACCACCCGGTCGGCGGGCAGTTCTGTCCGGACGCCCTCGGCATCCGCGTACACCACCGCGCGTGCCCTGCGCCCCGTGTGCCGCACCTGCACGGCCGTTGCCAGCGGCAGTACCTCGGCGCCCGCCAGGACCGCGCGGCGCAGCGCCGTCAGGGCGCTGCCGCGGGAGAGGTTGGGGCAGCCGTAGCCGCAGCACGCGCCGCAGTCGGTGCAGGCGGGCCGCCCGTCGTAGGGACGGGAGTTGGCGGCCATCGGCATCGGGTAGGGGTGCAGATCCAGTGTCCGCGCGGCTTCGGCCACGCGCACCGATGACGTCTGGTCCGGCCCCGGCGGCATCGGGAAGTCCCGGGAACGCGGGGCGTGGCGCAAGGTCGTCTCGGGCAGGGCGGCACGGTCGCCCTGCACACCCAGAAGTGCCTCGGCCTCGTCGTAGTAGGGAGCGATCTCCGCGTAGTCGAACGGCCAGTCCACGACGTCGCAGCCCGGCAGCGGGCCCAGCGCGGAATGCTTGGCGAAGTCGAGGTCCCACAGCCGGGGCGTCTTGGCGTCCCAGTGCACCGAGCCGCCGCCGACGGCCGCCGGCAGGGCGTTGACGAACCCGGTGACGGGCTGCCCGGGGAAGGCCCGGTCGTGGTAGACGCGGGGCTCGGCGAGCGGGTCCGGGTATTCGAAGCCGCGGACCGGGCCCTTGATCTCGTCGGCGGAGAAGACGTGGCGCGGAGCCGGGGCCGAGAGGTCCTCGAAGTGGTTGGGGCCGCGCTCCAGGACGGTGACGTCCCAGCCCGCTTCGGCGAGCACCATCGCTGCCGTCGATCCGCCCGGGCCGCTGCCCACGACCACCGCGCGCTCAGCCACCGTAGCCCCCCGACGACGCGATCAGCCGTGCGGCCGTGGCGAAGTGCCGGGCGAGGGCGGCGACGGGATCGGGCCCCTCGCCGGCGTACGGCTCCACGTCCTCGGGCCGGTCCGTCGCCTCGGGCGCGTTCGTCCGTGGCGGTCCGGCGGGCGTCGTGGCCGTCTCGGCGCCCCGGGGCGCCGGAAGTCCGAGCAGGACGGGGCTCGCCGGGGCGGACCGGCCCCGGTAGGCGGGGGCGCCGTAGGTTCCCTCGACGGCGTGGTCGAAGAGCTGGTCGCGGAAGACGGCCGCCTCGGCGTCGCGCAGGGCCCGGTGCCGCGATGCGGGCGGGGCGGAGGCGAAGTCGCCCCTCGCCAGGCGGTCCAGAACCGTCACGCCCGTGCGGTAGGCGCGGCGCAGGTCCGAGACCCGGCGGCGCCATCCCCTTCGCTGGGCGGGGGTGAGGGGGAGGAACGAGCCGTCGGGGCGGCCGGAGGCGTACACGAGGGGCGGCTCGACGGTGAACGCGCCGAGCAGCTGGTCGGCGTACCGGACGGCGTCCGCTTCACGTGCCCCGGGGCCGGGCTCGCCCGGCGCGTCGGCGGGGCCTGGGACGAGCAGCGCCATGGCCTCACGGACCACGTCCGCCTCGTGCGGGGTGAAGAAGAGCCAGTTCCGGTCGTCCGGTCCCAACCCCTCTACGGATAAGGCGATTTGCTGATAATCATGGTGTTCGTTCACATTTGCCCTTCGGTCAAGGAGACCCGCATGAGTCAGTCCGGAGCCGTCAGTGCCGGTGACGCGCAGGACGTGTTCGCCCTCACCCGACGGCTGCTGGCCACGCAGACCCCCCGATTCACGGGCGAGCACGGAGTGGAGGTGCACAGCCTGGTCTCCTCCGACCATGTGCCGCTCTACCTCTTCGCCGCCAAGTCGCTGGCACGTTTCTGGCCCGAGGTGACGCCCGTGGTGCACGACGACGGCACGCTCACCCCGCGCGACACGGCCCGGCTGCGCCGGCACGTGCCCGACGCCCGGATCCTCGGGCGCGCCGAAGCGGACCGGCGCGTGGAGGAACTGCTCGCGGACCACCCCACGCTCGCCGCGGTGCGCCGCAACAACGTCCGTATCCTCCAGCTCGTCGACTACTACCTGCTGAGCCGCGCGCCGTCGGTCGTGAGCATGGACAGCGACGTGGTGTTCCTGTCCCGTCCGCGCGCCCTCGTCGACTGGGCGACGGCCGCGTCGGACGAGCGTCCCGCCTTTCTCTATTCGCCCGAGTTCGGGTGGGAGCCCCAGGGCGTGCACTGGATAGCGGACCACCTGCCGGGCACCCCCTACGTTCCGTACATGTGCTGCGGCTTCGCCGCCGTCGACTCCGCCGCCTTCTTCGACGCGGACTTCCTGGAGCGCACCCTGCGCGCGCTGCCCCGCGAGATCAGCTTCGCGCCGCGCTACGTCACCCAGATGTCGTACTCGCTGCTCGGAGGGCGGCTCGGCGGGGGGCGGACGCGGAACCTGGGAGAGCCGTACCGCTCCGGCCGCCTGGAATGGCTGCCCGCCATCGACGACCGGGTGATCTGCCACTACTTCGCGTCCCACGAACGCTCCACCACGTTCGACAACCTGTCCGAGGAGGGCCCGCTGCTCGCCCGCGCCATCGGCGCGGGCGGCTGATCCGCGCACGCACCGGCAGGCCGTCCCCGCCGGTGCGTCGCCCCGGCGGGGACCGTAGGGGTGCGGTGGGGTCCACGGATCCTCCACCGCACCCTTGCGGCCGCCACGCCACCGGGAGGGCGCGGCCGGCGGACTCATACCGCCACCACGCGACCGCCCGCGTCCGCCGAGGCGTAGGCCGCCTCCACGACCCGCGCGGTGTCCACGATCTCCCGCGTGCACATGCCCCACAGTCCCGGATCCGAGAGCACCCGCCGGAAGTCCTCGTACATGGGCGTGAACCACTCCAGGTGCGCCTGGTCCTTGTTGGGCGAGACGAGGGACCGCCGCCACTCGCTCCCCGCCGTGCGACCGGTCACCTCTCCGTCGTCGATGCGCACCGACCCGGCGGAGCCGCGGACCGCGTAGTGGTTGGACCGCTCGTCGCTCGTCCAGCTCAGCAGGATGTCGCACCGGCCGTCGCCGAAGTCCAGACGCAGCCGGGCGGCCTCGTCCACCGCCGCAGGATCGCCGTCCGGCCGTTCCACGGTGCAGGACAGCTTCACGGGGGCCCGGCCGAACAGCCGCAGCGCCATGTAGACGCAATGCGTCCCGTGGTCCAACAGGATTCCCCCACCGGCCAGTTCGGGAGACCGGCGCCAGTCGGGGGAGTACCCCGGGACCCCGCGCGCGTGCCGGTCGCGCAGGATGCGGAAGGTGGCCGATTCCAGACGCCCCACGCCGCCGTTCCCGGTGCGGGGGCTCCCGGCGACCGCCTCGCGCAGCGTCCGCATGAGGGGTGAAGTCCCGTAGTTGTGCGACGGGAAGAGCAGCCGGCCCCGGGCGCGGGCCAGCTCCGTCAGCTCGCGCGCCTCGGCGCCGCGCGCCGCGACCGGTTTCTCGCAGATCACGTGACGGCCCGCCGAGAGCGCGGTCCGGGTGAGCGGGCCGTGGAAGGCGGGCGGCGTGCACACGTCGACGATGTCCACCGCGGGGGCGGTCGCCATCGCCTCGTCCAGTGAGGAGAACACCCGGCCGTGGGGCAGGAGACCTGCCGCCCGCGCCCGGCGCTCGGGTGACGGGTCGACGACCGCCGCCACCTCGACGCCCGGTACGGATCCGTACCCGCTGAGCCGGGCGCCGCCCGCCGTGCCGAACCCGACGACGACCACCGAGACGGACCTGTCCCGGCCGATCGGCACCGGCGTCAGGGGTGTCCCGTTCACGCTCATGCCTTGCCTCCCGAGGCCACCGGCGGGCAGGAACCCCCGGCCTCGACCAGTTCCCGGTGGATGGTCCGCGACGCCGCGACGATGTTGTCGTGGCGGGACGTGAAGGCGTCACCACCCCACCCCGTGACCACGCCTCCCGCTTCGACGACCAGCAGCGCACCGGGCACGGTGTCCCAGATCCCGATGCCGAACTCCAGATAGCCGTCGTACGCCCCGCAGGCCACGCGGCACAGCCCGGTGGAGGCGCTGCCCGGTTCGCGTATCTCGAAACCCGCGTCGAGCAGTCGGTCGGCCACCGAACGCTGCCGTCCGCGCACCACGCCTTCGGTCCCGAAGCCGGTGCCCGCCAGCGGTCTGCCCGGCGGACGGTCCGCGATGCGCAGGGGCATCTCGTCGCGGAACGCGCCCTGCCCGGCCACCGCCCGGAACACCGTGCCGGACTCGGGGAACCGGATCAGGGACAACCGCGTGACACCCTCCACGACCAGCGCCAGGGCGACCGCGTAGTCGGGCAGTCCGCGCAGGTAGTTGGTCGTGCCGTCGAGCGGGTCCACGATCCAGGTCGGCCGGCCGTCGGCGGGTGCGACGGGATCGGACTCCTCCGAGACGATCCCGAAGTCCGGTGTGTACATGCGCAGGATGGCCAGCGCCTGGTGCTCGGCGGCCAGATCGGCGTCGCTGACCGGCGCGTCGCCCTCCTTGGTGCGTACGGTGGGCCGGGCGCCGCGCCAGCGCAGCAATTCCTTCGCGGCCTCCGACGCGGCCTGCGCCGCCGTGACGGTCAGGCGGTCGGTGTCGAACGCGACGGTCACCCCTCACCCTCCATGCCGATCAGGGACTCGCGGATGATGCCGACGGCGGTCTCCACCTGTGCGCGGTCGACGGTGAGGGGCGGGTACAGCCGCAGTGTGTTGCCGCCGAGCATCACCAGGACGCCTGCTTCCAGCAGTTCCAGATAGACGCGTTGGACCAGGCTCTTGGGCGCCGGCTCACGGGTCCGCTTGTCCACCACCAGCTCGATGCCGAGAGCGAGTCCCGCACCGCGCACGTCGCCGACCAGCGGGGCGAGCTCCGTCAGGTCGGCCAGCTGATCGAGCATCTCCCGGCCTCGGGTGGCGGCGTTGTCGACCAGTTTGTCCTCGGTGAGGATGCTCGTGGTCGCGGCCACCGCCCGGCACGCCATGGGGAACGCCCCGAAGCTGGACGAACTCGCACTGGGCTCGGAGAACGGGGCCGCCGCCATGGTCTGCGCCGAGGCGACGACTCCGGTGACCGGGTAGCCGCCGCCCATGCCCTTGCCGACGGTCAGCACGTCGGGGCGGACCTCCTCGTGCTGATAGGCGAAGGCGGCACCGGTGCGGCCGAAACCGGTCATCATCTCGTCGGCGATCAGCAACGCGTCGAACTCGCGGGCCACCTCGCCCAGGGCCGCGAGGTAGCCCCGGGGCGGCACCACGTTGCCGGACCTGCCCTGCACGGGCTCCACCACGATCGCGGCGAGAGCCCCGGTGGAGTTCTCCTTGATCACGTCACGGGCGTGATCCACACACGCGAAGCCGCATTCGGGCGCCCGCAACTTGAAAGGGCAGTGGTAGCAGTTGGCGTACGGGGCGGAGAAGTAGCCGGGCGGGAGCGGCCCGAGACCCGAGCGGGCGCCGGCGGTCAGGGCCAGGCTGCCCATGGTCTTGCCGTGGAACCCGCCCCAGAAGGAGAGGAATTCGTGCTTTCCGGTGACGGACTTCGCCAGGCGCAGCGCGGCCTCCACCGCCTCCGTGCCGCCGCTGTACAGCTGGAGCGTGTCCAGGTCCTCGGGCAGGAACTCGCGCAGCACCCGCACCATGTCGAGCCGGGCGGGACTGCCGAAGGCCCCGGCGGTGGCGCGGGTCAGCTCCTGGGCGAGGGCCGTGGTGAATCGCGGCTCGGCATGGCCGATGGAGTTCACACCGCCCGCACCCTGGAAGTCGATGACGCGGTTGCCGTCGACGTCCACGATCTCGGCGCCGTCCGCCTCCGCCACGCACAACCGGGACAGCAGCATCACGGCCTGCAGACCGGGGCCGATCACCTCCTGCTCCTCGGCCCAGTGGGCCTCGCCGCGTACGCGTGGGCGCAGCATCCCGAAACCGTGTCCGGCACCGGGCGCGCCGCTGTCCCCCGCAGGCCCGGCGCCCCGCTCGTGGTCGGTCATATCGCTCCGTCCTCGGTCCGTCGGCGCGACGGAAGCCAGCCGCCCTCCGCAAGTGCCTCGAAGCCGCGCCGGGCCGCGCCGACCGCCGTGTCGATGTCGTCGTCGGTGGTGGACGCCGAGATGAACCAGTGGTGGTTCGGGTGCAGGAAGACGCCCTCGCGGATCGTCGCCGCGTAGAAGGACCGCTTCGCCTGCTGGTTGCGGTCCTCGTCGCCGAAGCGGAAGTCCAGGAACGGCATCGGCGGGTGCCCCACCACGTCGACCGGTGCCCCGAACTCCTCGGCCAGCGCACCCAGGCCGCCCTGCAGCCGCTCGCCCATCTGCCAGATCCGTTTGAGGTGGTCGCCCGACCGCAGCTTGCGCACGGTCGCCAACGCGGCGGCCATGGCGTCGGCGTTGGCGTAGTAGGTGGACGAGATGTGTACCGTGTCCAGGGTGCGCAGCACATCGGCCCGCCCGGTCAGCGCCGAGATGGCGTACCCGTTGGCGAATGCCTTGCTCAGCGTCACCAGATCGGCGGTGATTCCGTAGTACTCCTGCGCGCCGCCCAGGGCGAGCCGGAAAGCCGAGCGGATCTCGTCGAAGACCAGCAGAATGCCGTGTTCGCGCGTCAGTTCCCGCACGCCCTGCAGGAACCCCTCGGCAGGCCGCTCGACCATGAACGGCATCATCACCAGACAGGCGATCTCCCCGCGGTGACGCTCGAAGACCGCCCGCAGCGAGTCCAGGTCGTTGTAGGTGAACGTGTCCACCAGCGCCCGGCTGACGGCGGGGATGCCGCGGTCCCACTGGGCGCACCAGTCGTGCCAGCCGTTGTAGCCCCAGCGCACCACCCTGTCCCGGCCGGTGAAGGCCCGGGACAGGCGCACGGCCGCAGCGGTGGCATCCGATCCGGTCTTGAGCAGCATGCCCATTTCCGCACCCGGCACGATGTCGAGCAGTTCCTCGATGAGCTCCGTCTGGACGGGCTTCATCAGCCCGGTCGCGAAACCGCGCCGGATCTCGCGCACCACGGCCTCGTCCACGTCCGGATCGGCGTGGCCGAGGATGACCGTGCCGTAGGACAGGAAGAAGTCGAGATACCTGTTGCCGTCCACGTCCCAGAAGTGGGCCCCTTGGGCCCGGTCGGCGAAGACCGGGTAGTGCCCCTCGACCATCTGGTCGGAGGCGATCACTTTCTTCCGTTTGGCTGCCAGAGCGTCGATCTGCTCGGCCTTGCGGTCGAGTGCGAAGGAACGGTCCAGGCCCAAGGGTCTCCCTTTCGTGAGGAACGGCTGAGCGGCGTGCTGCGGGGAACAGCGGACGCCAGGACGGCGGGGCCGGCGGGCGCTCAGCGCCGGGCGGTCCGGACTCGGTCCAGGAGATCGGTGGCCCGGTGCCGCACGTCGGCGAGGTTCCCGCCATGCAGCGCGTCACCCACGAGGGGCCGGCCGAGCGCCGCGGCGTGCGCCCCCGCGGTGAAGTAGTCGCCCAGGTCGTCGGCGGTGATCCCGCCGGTCGGAACGATAGGAATGTCCCCGAACGCCATGGTGAGCGAGGCCAGATATGCCGGTCCGCCCAGCCGTGCGGGGAAGAGCTTGACCAGCGCGGCGCCGAGCCGCCACGCCTCCATGACCTCGGTCGTGGTGAACGCACCGCACACCACGGGCACCCCCAGCACCCGGGCCTCGTCGAGCACCTCCGGAAGCACGCCGGGGGTGAGGAGGTAGTGCGCGCCGGCGCCCACGGCACGCCGGGCGGTCTCGCGGTCCCGTACGGTCCCGGCGCCCACCAGCGCGGCGCCCGTGGCCACACTGCGCCGGACGGCGTCGAGCGCGTCGGGGGAGGTGAGCGTGATCTCCACGGCCCTCACACCCGCCTTGCCCAGTTCATCGGTCACGGCCGGGACGGCCGGGGAATCCGGTTCGGTGAGCATGGCGATGAGCGGCGCTCCGGCCACCTCGGCGGCCAGGTCGATGCTGTGGTCCCCGGACACGCTCACCCCCGCTTCTCGAGAACGATGATCTGCCGCCGGGTCTGCCGCTTCACCGGGCGGTCCGGGTCCGGCAGCGCCCGCAACTTCCTCACCAGGGGAGCCACTTTCTCCTCGAAGACCGCGTCGTCCACGGCCCACAAGTGGTAGAGCATGCGCTGTTCGAGTCCGGAGGCGATCTGTTCCGGGCTGTGTTCGTGGGTCGCCGCGTCCAGTTCCCCCACCTCCACGGCGGTGAAGCCCACCGACTCGGCCAGCGGCACGATGCGCTGGGCCCGGTCGTCCGCCTCCGCCGTGCGTGACTGGATCTCCTCCATGATCCTGCTGACCGGGTGGTCGTCGAAGAGGATCATGCCGGGGATCACCACGTAACGCCCACCCGGCTCCAGCACGCGGTGGACCTCCTGCAGTCCCTTGCGCAGGTCGCCCACGACGTGGGTCACCCACACGCTGTACACCTGCGAGAAGGATCCGGCCGGGAGCGGCAGCGCGGTCAGCGAGGCCGCCGCGGCCGTCTGCCCGACGCGGCTCACGGCCTTCGTGAGCATGGAGTGCGACAGGTCGATCCCCACCACGGAGTACCCGAGGTCGGTGAGTGCCAGGGCCACCACGCCGGTGCCCATGCCCGCGTCGAGGATCAGGCGGTCCTTCGCCGTGCGTTCGGCGATGGCCGGCGCGATCCTTCGGCCGCGTGCCTCACCTCCACGCGTCTTGTCGTAGAAATCGGCTGCCGGGGAAAAGTTCACAGACGACTGCACTGTCACCCACTCACTGATTGTGGAGAATGCTGCCTGAAGCCCGTTCGGTAAAGGGATTTCGCACCGGAAAGTTCGGTGCGGTGACAGGGGAGAAAAATGGCTGTTCACCCCCGGAGGGAAAAACGGTCCCTCGGGCGGGCATTCCGATCGGTCGTCCGCCGGTGACCACAGGGCCGGGCGGATTGCTACTGAACCATAATTTCCTGCGGGGGAGGGTCCGCAAGTGGGCCGGACATGATTGGCGACGATGATTCGATGATGGCGCGAAAGCAACCTGATTCGCCGGTCCGTCGGGCGCGCCACCCGGTCGCAGGTGCCCCGTCGGCAGCGCCGCCGTGGCTGCCGGGGCGCGGCGCTACCGCCGTCCGCCCAGGAGGGGGCCGCCGTCCCTGCGGCGCACCGCGACGACGGCCGCCCGGGGCTGGGCGGACCCGCCGTCCGGCCAGTGGGACGCAGGCCGCTGCGGACTGGCGTCGGGCAGCTCTCCGGGATGCTGCACCGAGACCAGCACGAAATCCGGCCCGATCACCGGTCCGCAGCATTCGGCCCCCGTGGGCACCGTGAGGAACCGTTGCACCCGTCCGCGTTCCGGACCGCTGAGCGGCACCATGTACAGGCCGTCGTTGCGGCCGCCCCGGCCGTTCGCGTCGGTGGCGATCCACAGGTTCCCGTGGTCGTCGAAAGCCAGGTTGTCGGGCGAGGAGATCGCGCTGACCAGGCTCTTGTCGACCCCCATGTAGTACGTCCCGGGTGACTCCGGGTCGCCACAGACCAGCAGCAGCCGCCAGCCGAAGCGTTCAGCCGTCGGATCGTCCCCGCGTTCGCACAGTTCCAGGACGTGCCCGTCGCGATTGCCGGAGCGCGGGTTGGCCTCGTCGGGAGCCGGCAGGCCGGGAGCCCCGCGCTGGTCGTTGTTGGTCAGCGAGGCGTACACCCGCCCGGTCACGGGGTGAGGTTCGACGTCCTCGGGCCGGTCCATAGGGGTGGCCCCCGCGCGGTCGGCTGCGATCCGGGTGAAGACGTACACCTCGTCCGCGCGCATGCCCGGTACGAAGCTGAGGTCGTTGTGCGCGAGCGGAATCCACCGCCCCGTCCCGTCGAACGCCCCGTCGGCCGGCAGCCGGCCGGATCCGTCGATCTCCTCAGCCGGGCTGTCTCCGTCGAACCGCGCGACGTAGAGGGTTCCGGAGTCCAGCAGACGCTTGTTGTGCGCGCGGCTGGAGGGATCGTCACCCGGCCGCATGCGCCCGTCGGAAACGAATTTGTATATGTACTCGAACCGTTCGTCGTCCCCCATGTAGGCCACGACCCGCCCGTCCGGGGCGGTCGAGATGTTGGCTCCCTCGTGCTTGAAGCGGCCCAGAGCCGTGTGCTTCACGGGCACGGAGTCGGGCTCCAGCGGGTCCACCTCGACGATCCAGCCGAAGCGGTGCGCCTCGTTGGGCTCGCGACCGAGGTCGAACCGCGTGTCGTACTTCTCCCAGCCGCGCAGGGAGGGCCCCTCGGGGAACCCGTACCGCCTCAGCCCTTCCGACACCAGGGGGTCCGTCACCTGGTCGGCGTGGGCGAAGGGCATGTGCACGTTCTCCTCGCCCGACAGCACGGTGCCCCACGGGGTGGTGCCGCCCGAGCAGTTGGCCATCGTGCCCAGCACCCGGGTACCCGCCGGATCGGCCGAGGTACGCAGCAGCGGCGACCCGGCGGCGGGCCCGCGGACCTCGAAGGGGCTCAGCAGGGTGATGCGGCGGTTCCACCGTCCGTCCACCCTGGTCCTCAGCCTGCCGTCGTCCGCCCGTTCCACGAGTACCACCGACAACCCGTAGGCCATCCAGGCCGTCCGCACGTGGGCCTCCGTCGGCTCCTGCGGATTCCAGTCGGGGAACATGAGCGGCTCGGTGGCGTACTCGTGGTTGGAGACCATCAACCACCGTCCCGCGGCGCGCAGCGGGACGAGGGCGCAGTAGTCGTTGTTCACCCCGAACTGCCGGGCCTGCGCCGCCTCGTCCTGGTGGTCGAAGTCGAAGGCCGGGGCGCCCGGCAGGACGGCGTCCCCCCAGCCGATCAGCACCTCGTGGGTGAAGCCTTCGGGAACGGTCACGCGGTCCCCGCTGTCGGGCGGCACCGGCACGAATCCGCGCTCGCCCCTCCCTCGTACGCGCGGTCCGGGTCCCTGGGCCCGGGCCGCGGGCACGGTCGCCGACACCACGGAGAGCGTCCCGCAGCCGAGCAGGGCCCTGCGCGACAGAGCCCTGCGCAATAACTCGCCGAAATAGGTGTTCCCGGAGGTGTTCGGCGCGTCGCGAGCACAGGCGTTCCCGCATTTGAATGTGCACGTTTCCGGGGAGCGCCGGACGTCGTGATCGGTGGTCAGCAGGGGGAGTTTCCGGGATGACACGCTGAGAGAATCCTTCCTCGGGAGCACCTGTGCTGACTTCAGCCGTCGGTATGCACGGGCCTTGCAGAGGCGACCGACCACGCTTCGCAGGATTATTTCGGACCAGCATTCCTTCATGCATAGCAAAGGTAAAGTGCCGGTATCGTCATTGACCGGAAATCATCGGCCCTGCATGCACGTCCCGCCCCACGGGGATCCCGGGGAAACGCGTCGTCGGCCGCCCCACTCGTCACCCTCGACTGCGGCTGCGCGACCTTCACGACCCGCCGGGCGTCCGGCTGGACATCGCATCGGCTTCTGCGACGGCGCGCTCACGCCCGAGGCGCGCGGCTTCACCGAAGCCGACATCCACGAGGCCGTCGACCTCCACCAGCACCACTGCGGCCCGCTCCTGGACCACCGACCCACGCGCGAGGCCCGCGCCGCCCGCGAACGAGCGGATGCCGTTCTTGCCGAGCGGATCGGGGCCGTGCACGCCGAGTGGACGGCACCTGGGGCCGCCCGAGGACCACTGCCGAGCTGCGCGGCACCGGCGAGCGCGTCAACCACGTGCGCACCGGTCGGGCGATGCGCACGTTCGGCATCGCCGGGCTGCGGCTGCGGCTGCGGCTGCGCAGGCGCCAGGTCACCACCGTGCCCGCACCGTCCGCCACACCCGTGCGCCGTACTCAACGTTCCATACGTCATGTGAGAGCAGCGCATGACCTATGAAAGGTGCCGCACTGCGCAGGGGACGGGCCGTCTCATGTGCCTCTGCGCTGTGAAGCCGAGTTCCGGCACGGAGCAACCGCTGGGAGCGGGAAGAAGCAGGCGGCCGCCGAGGCGCTCGTCCAAGCCGTGCCCGTCGCCGTGGTGGGGCGGTGATTCGACATGGCCGACCCACCGCCTCCGTGGCCGCGATCCTGAAAGAGGTCGCAGCGGTGCTGGCGGATACCGAGGATGGCCTGACATCGGCGTCCGTCGTCGACGTAGCGTGCCGCGAATCCGGCATGCCTTACGGAGGCATTGATCCATCGGCAAATGTCCTGCTCACGCCAGGCAACGCCCTGCTGACGTTCCGTCGGCCGCACCGCCTCCCGTCGTCGGGCGCGACGCCTGCTGTCCCGGCAGCACCGAGATCCCTGCCAGGCCGCCGCGAGGGCACCGCGGACCAACCTGCGTTGTCAGTGGCCCTCGCTAGTCTCTCCTCACATCGCAGTTCAGGGGCGTCGTGGCCCTTGGTTCGGGCTGCGCTGACATCTGATGGACAGACGGAGGGGCGCGGCTGATGGCGTGGCTGGCAGCGGGTGAGGGGTACGAGATCACCCTCGAGGACGGGCGTGTGGTCGCACGGCGCGTCGGGGGGCGGCAGTTGAAGGCGCTGCCGAAGGCGTTGCGCGACAGTCCCGAGGTCGACCGGCTGAGGCAACTGGCCGAGTGGCTGGACCGGCACGCGGCGTCGTGCGTGGCCCAGGTGGATGCCTGGATGGTGTCGTCGCTTCCGGTTCCGACCGAGCTGATCGCGCGGGTGTGGCCGGACGAGGCGTGGCAGGCGGCGCTGCGTGACATGGCCGTCGTGGGCGACGATCCGGACGAGGTCGGCTTCCTGCGGGACGTCACCGGCGACGGGGAGCTCAAGGTGGTCGACCTCGACGGTGAGACCGTGCGGCTGTCGCCACGCATGGTGACGCTTCCCCACCCCGTGCTCCTGCCGGACCTGGAGGACGTACGGGACTTCGCGGCCGACCTCGGTATCACCCAGAAAGTGGAGCAGATCCACCGGGCGACCTGGGCCAGGCCGGTCGGGCCGGATGCCGGGCGTCCGGAGACGGCGACGGAGGTACGGGACTACGCGGGCGGGAAGTTCGCCTCGCGGTTCGGTCTCGCGGCGCGCGCCACGGGCCTCGGCTACCGGGTGTCCGGTGGCTACGCCACGTGCAAGGTGCGTGACGGGGGCCGCAGCACGGAGGCGTCGGTGTGGATCGGCGAGCCGTACTGGGACGGGGAGTCGGAGACCGGCGGGCTGAGCTGGCACGACGAGGACGGCCGCGCGGTGCGGCTGACCGAGGTCGGGCCGGTGGCCTGGTCCGAGGGGATGCGCATGGCCGCTGCGCTGTACGCCGGCCGCACGATCGAAGAGGGGGAAAACACGTGACCGGGACGGTTGGGAACGACAACAAGGAGCTGCTCGCGGCAGGCGCGGTCCTCCCGGCCGACGCGCGGGACGCGGGCCCCTCAGCGGTCGAGCTGACCGCGCGGGCCTATCGCCACGCGGCGCTCGGCGAGGATCGGGTCGTCGTGCGGCTGGCCGCGGCCGAGCTGGGCCCCGCCGAGGACCTCGCCGCCGGCTTCCTCGGACTCGAGCCGCAGGGCGAGCCGGCCCTGGTCGGTCTCGGCCGGCGCCAGGAACTCGGCTTTCCCGAGTGGGTGCTGGTGCACCACCCCCAGGACGGGCACCACGCCCTGGCGGTCGTGCCCGAGCTGGACCGGCTGGCCCGGCAGGCCAGGACGAAACCCAAGGCCGCCCTGGACGCCTGCCACGAGCTGGCCGGGCGGCTCGCCTCGGCCGTCCCGCACTTCCTGCCCGTCTTCTACGAGCAGGCCGCGCGGGTCTTCCTCGGTGTCGAGAACAGCACGTACGCCGGTCAGTTGTTCGGCCGTGCCCGCACGAGCGAGGCGCAGCACGGGCTGACGGTCGACGAGGACCGGCTCGACGCCGTCTTCCTGGAGTTCGCCCTGGCCGGCGCGCTGCCGGTAAAGGTCCTGACCGGTTACGGCAAGGACCTGTCGGCCCGTCTGGCGCCCGTCGAGGCGTACGAGCGATTCCGGCGGCTGTGCGTGCGCCGGACCGCCGGCGGTCTCGCGCCGTCCGCCCAGGCCGCGGTGGAGCTGAGGCGGCTCGCCCGCGCCGCGGGCCTGTCCGGCAGCGCGGCGGAGCAGGACTACCTCGCCGACCTCCTTCCGCTGCCGGCCACCTTGCGGGCCGCCGCCGGTTGGTGGAAGTCGCACCGCGGCGCGCTGGTCGCGCTGGCCCGGCGCGTTCCGTCCGTGCGGGGCACGCTGCTGTCGATGACCCCGCCCGGGGACGGCGGGGAGATGACCGAGCTGTGGCTGGGAATCCTGGCGGAGTCGGGGGCCGACGCCGGTCTCGCGGGCGCCGACCTGCCGCAGGAGGAGCAGTGCTCCGACGGCGCGGCGGGCTGGCTGGAGCGCTTCCACAGTGCCCGGCATCGCGGTTGGGGACCGCGCCCGACGCCGCCCGCCCTGCTGGAGCTGGTCGAGCGGGCGGCCGGCCGGCTGCGTGCCGATCTGGCGGCGCGGCCCGAGGGCGAGCGGTCTCTGAGGATCGGTGTCGAGGACGTGAACCTGCTGGACCTCCTGCTCTCGCTGGAGGTCGCGGTCGCCGACCCCGAGGAGAAGTCCGCCCACCACCAGCGCGGCAACGCCCTGAACCTGTCGGACTGGGCGCGCGGCGAGGAGCCGCGGGACCTGGTCGCGCTGGCAGCCGACCCGCGCTTCCGGCCCGCCTTCGGGCGCGGGGCGAACAGCTACAACGGCGCGTCCACCGGTGCGGACGTGATGCGGAGGCTGGCCGCCTCGCCCGGCGGTCGCCCGATGCTCACCGAGTGGATGTGCGAGGTGGCCGCCTCGTCGGTCGCGGCCGGGCTGCCCGGACTGCCGAAGGCGATCGAGCGGCTTTCGTGGCTGCCCTCCGAGGCTCTCGTGCTCGCGCCGCAGGAGGTCGCGGCCGCGGCCGCGGCCGATCTCGGCGAGGCCGTGGCGCGCACGCTTCGGGGCGGTCTGTGGGAGGAACTGCGCTGGCCGGCATGGGAGGAGGCGCTGACGGAGCTGGCACCGGGGCGCCACACCACCGAGGGTCTGACGGTCGTCGAGGCCTGGCCGTATCTGATCGTGGCCAACGCGACGCAGGCGCGCGTCATCGACGCCGACTCCACCGTTCTCGTGCACGATCTGCGGGTGCCCACCACGTCCGTGTGGCGGACGGGCTTCCACTACGTGGACGGTGCGCTGCTGGTGTTCTGGAGCACGTACGGTCGCGGCGAGCCGCAGGGCTACTGGCACACCGCGCCCGACACGGTATTCGCTCTCGCCGGCGCCGACTCCTGGGCCATGCGTTCGGATCACCTCAGCCTGCAGCTGCCCGGCGGCGGCCGCACCACCGGCGGCGGGGTCCTCCACAGCGGCGACACGAAGCTGCCCGCGGAGCGCGCGCTGCTGTCCGACGGCACGTCGTACTGGGTGTGGCAGGACAGGGACGGCAAGGCCAAGGGCGGCTGGCTCGAGTACGACCCCATGAGCGGCGCGTACGGCCGGCGCTCGCAGCCCGGTTTCCTCGCCGACGCGCTGCTGCGGCACGCCCCCGGGGCCGAGTTGGCGGCCGGCTCGTGCTGGCTGCGGCCCGCCCCGACGGTGGCGGGTTCGGCCCAGGGGACGTCCGCGGACGGGCTCCTCGGCTGGCGTGTCGTGCGGCTGCCCGACGGCGGCCACCACGGAGAGGACACCACCGGACGGGGCGTCACCCTTCCGCAGGGCGCCGACAGGCCGGTCGCCGCGCTGACGTTCCCCGGCGACGACCGGCCGCGGGCACTGACCCGGCAGTGGCGCGAGCTGTCGCTCAGCGACCCGGAGGGCACGGTCACGACGTCGGCCCGGTGCGACCACCGCAACGAGCTGTACGGGACCGCGGCTCAGGCCCTGCCGCCGCTGCCGTACCTGTACATGCTGCGCGCGCGTGATCCGCAGGGGTCGGCGGCGCTACGGGAGGCCGACGCGGAGTCGGCCGGCGTCCTGCTGAAGGCGGCCGTGCTCGCGGAGCGGGTGGCGGACCTTCCCGAGCTGGTGAGCGCCGCGCTGCCGCAGGTCTCGGCACCCGAGCTGATCGCAGGCGTGGTGAAGGTGCTGCGCTTCGCGGTGCGGCAGCAGAAGGCGCTGGACGCCGTGGCCGCACGGCTCGACCCCGCCGCCGAGCCCACGGAGGTCCGGGGCCAGGGACCGAGCGACCACATGCTCGCCAAGGCGCTGGACGGCATCGTCGATACCGGCTACTACCGCTACGGCGCGGACACCGACGTGACCCACCGATACCTGGAGTCTCTGGCGTCCGTGCGCGCGGACACCGCCGCCACGGCGCTGCCGGGCCGGCTGCACTTCGATCTGCCGTCACTGCCGTACTCGGGACTGCCGTTCGTCTCGCTCCTGGACGAGCCGGCCGCGATCGCCTACCGGGCCGTCGCGCCCGGCAGCGACCCGGCACACCGGGCAGCCCTGCTCGAAGTCCTCGGCCGGGTGGACGCGCTGGGGCTGGCCTCGACGGCGGCCTCGGCCGGTCACTGGCGCCGGGTCCTGGTCCGCCTGGCGACGCCCCACCTGGACACGCCGGACGGCCAGCGGCGCAACGTCGCGCACCGCAGTGTGCTGCCCCTGGGCGGCGGTGCTGCGCTCGGCATCACCGAGCACAACTCCGGCGTCGACGACGGGTGGGAGTTCGGCGCGCTGCTCCACGACCCGATGGGCCGTTTCGAGGTGCCCGGCCCCTACACCGTGAGCGGTGAAGCGCCGGTGGGCGACCGGGCGCGCGGCGCCGACTGGCTGACCGGCTTCCTCGGGGAGGCGCGGTCCCGTGACGCGGTGCCCTTCCTGCCTGAGGCCGCCGACGAGTTCAGCCGCCTCACGGGTGTGTCCCGGGCGCTGGCCCGGATCGTTCTCGCGGGCATGCCCGACGTGGACAGCTGGGAGAACAACTTCCTGCCGGCCGAGCTGCGCAAGGCGCTCGAGCTGAAGGTGGCCGAGGCGGGACACGCCCGCGACGAACTGCGCGCGCTCCCGGTCGAAATACGCCGGGCGGTGCTCGCGGCGCTCCTGCCCGACGACCCGGCACAGCTGTGGAGCGAGGGCCCGGACGTGGCGTCGGCGGCCGCCGTGTGGAATGAGAAGGTGGGACGGCGCCGACAGGTGCCCGACTGGCTGGCGGTGGAGGCTGCGCGCGCCGCGCGCAGTGGCTGGCCCGTGCACCGGGCGCTCCCGGCGCTGCTGGAACCGGCGTCGTCGCCGGAGCTCGGCGTCGACGTGCCGTGGCGCATCGAGGGCGATCATCCGGCGACGGCGTCCCCCGCCGATGCACCGTTCACCTCGGCGGTGCTGGTCGGCTCGATGAGCCTGACGGCCTGGCTGGCCCACCGGCTGCCCGCCGGCGATCCGGTACGGGCGGCGCTGCCGAGTGCGCTGACCGCCGTGCGGCAGCGTCTTGAGGCACCCGAACTGCTGCTCTCCGCCGGGCACTACACGAGCCTCGCGGACTTCCGGAAGGTGGCCGGCGCTCCGACGGAGACGGCACCGGACCACGAGCGGTACGGCGCGGTGCTCATGGCCACGCAGGACGGCCAGCCCCAGCCGGCCGTACGGCCCGCCCTGCTGGACTCCACCGGTTCCGACCCGTACCTGGTGGCGCTGCGCGGCGTGGATCAGCAGCCGACCGGGGTCGAGACGGCCCTGCGGTGGGCGCACGACCCGGCGTTCGCACGGCTGCTGGCCGACCCGGGCGCGCCCGTGGCCGGCGTGGCGGACGACGAGGGCCTGTGGTGGCCGCAGGATCCGTCCCGTTCGGTGCCCGAGCGGGTGGCCGAGGTCGCCGAGGCGCGCGGTCTGACCGCCGACGCGGCGACGCTCTACCTGATGCTGCTGGCCATGCCCGACCCGACGGACCGCAACACCGCGCGATGGACGGGGTGGAAGCCGGCCCGTCTCAAGGCGGCTCGGGCCGAACTGGCCGAGACCGACCTCGTGGTGTCGGCCGTGCGGACCCGGGCGGGACGCTCGCTGTTCTTGCCGGGCGCCTGGGCGGAGCAGTCGGCGCCCGTCCTGCCCGTCGAGCAGTGGAAGCTGCCGATGTACGGGGTGGCCACGGGCGGCCGGCCGGCGCTGGGTGCCCTGGTGCCGACCGAACCGGTCGCGGAGCTGTTCGCCCGGGCCTGGCAGCGGATCCTCGACGGCGACCTCCCGCGCTTCGAGGAACTGAAGGTGCGGCGCACGAGGCGCCGCCGTTGAGGCACCGTCACCGTGACGCCGCCGAACGGCACCTGAGCCGCCGCTGACCGGCCTCCCGTCGTCAGCACGGCGCGGCGCGCCCGCCCCGGGTGCGCCGCGCCGCCCCCCGACCCGAACGCACACCTGTCGAACCATGACGAAGGAAACCCGCATGACCGTCACCGAACAGACCGCACCCGTCCGGCAGGGCCAGCCGGCCGAGGAACGCCACGCCGCCGAACTCGCCTTCCTCGCCGCCCAGGACCCCGGTCCGCGGCCGCCCGGCTGGGCGCTCACCCCTCGCGCGGTGGTCACGTTCGTCTGCGGCAGCGACGGCGTGGAGCTGGCCCTGCCCCGGCGTCGCGCCGGTCTTCCGTCGAAGCTGCTGATCGCCCCGAAGTTCGTCGGCGAGCGCGCGCTGGTCGAACGCTGTGTGGTCACCCTCGCCGGAGAGCGCGGGCTGCTGCTCACCGGTGAGCCCGGTACGGCCAAGTCGATGCTGTCGGAGCTGCTCGCGGCCGCTGTCAGCGGGACCAGCGCCCTGACGGTGCAGGGCACGGCGGGCACCACCGAGGACGCGTTCCGCTACGGCTGGAACTACGCCCTGCTGCTCGCCCAGGGCCCCACCCCGCAGGCCCTGGTGGACTCCCCGGTCCTCGCCGCCATGCGGGCCGGACGGGTGGTGCGGGTCGAGGAGATCACCCGCTGTCTGCCCGAGGTCCAGGACGCCCTCGTCTCCATCCTGTCGGACCGGCGGATCAGCGTGCCCGAGCTGACCGCCACCGAGGACGCGGTCGTCCGCGCCGCCCCCGGCTTCACCGTCATCGCCACCGCCAACCTGCGCGACCGGGGCGTCTCCGAGATGTCGGCCGCGCTGAGGCGCCGTTTCAACTTCGAGGCCGTCGCCCCGATCGCCGACGCCGACGCCGAGGCGGTCCTGATACGCCGCCAGGCCGTCGCCGCCGTGCAGCGGGCGGGCGCGGCCTTCGCCGTCGACGATGCCGTCCTCGACGCCCTCGTCACCGTCTTCCGCGACCTGCGCTCCGGCCGCTCCACCGAGGGCTGGGACGTGGAGCGGCCGGGCACGGTCATGTCCACCGCCGAGGCGGTCCAGGTGGCGGCGTCGCTGGGGCTCGCGGCCGCCTACCTGGCCGGGGAGGACGCGCTCGACCTGCTGCCGGGACACCTGCTCGGCGTGGTCCGCAAGGACGACCCCGCCGACCACGCACGGCTGCTGGGCTACTGGGACGGTCCGGTGCGCCGCCGCGCCGAGAACGGCTCGGCGATGTGGCGCCGGCTCTGGGACCTGCGCGGGAGCCTGCGTTGACGACCGTCGATCCACGAACGGCCGTGGACGCACTGGCCACATCGCGTGCGCCGTACCTGCTGGGAGTGCGCCACCACAGTCCGGCGCTGGCCGCAGTGGTACCCGCCCTGCTGGAAGAGGCGCGGGCCGAGGTGGTCTGCGTCGAGCTGCCGACCGACTTCCAGCCCTGGCTGGAACATCTGGCGGACCCCGAAACCGTCGCCCCGGTCGCCCTGGCCGGGGCGGACGAGGGGGGACGGCTCTCGTTCTACCCGTTCGCGGACTTCTCACCGGAGCTCGCCGCGGTCCGCTGGGCCAGAAGCCGAGGGGTGGAGGTCGTGTGCTGCGACCTTCCCCTCGGCGACCCGCGCCGGTCGGCGGGGGCGCCCGGGCCGGTGCGCGAGCCGGACGGGAGCGAGGCCGTACGTCCGGAGGCCGATGCGCCCTTGAGTGTTGTGGGTGCGCTCGACGCCGGTCCGGACACCGGCCCTGACCCTGCTCCCGGCGACGGGACGGCGCGGGTGCGGCGCTCGTACACCGAGGCGCTCGCCGACGCCGGGACCGGCCGGGACGGTGACGACCTGTGGGACCGCGCGGTGGAGGTGCTGGCTCCGGGCTGCGCCCCGGACGCGGTGCGCCGAGCTGCGCTGGGCGTGGGCTGGGCCCTGCGCGCCGACGCCGTCGTACCCGCCGCCGACCTGGCGCGGGAGGAACGGATGCGGCAGGTGATCGCCTCTGCTTCGGCGGACGGGCGCCGGGTGGCAGCCGTGATCGGCGCCTTCCACGCACCCGCGCTTCTCGCGTCCACGGAGACGGATGCCGGAGCGGAGGCCGGAGCCGGGACGGCGGGCGCCTCCGGTGCTACGGGGCGCGCGGCCGTCCCGTCCGGCGGGCCGCGCGGTGCGGGACCCCGTACGTGGGGGTCCGGTCCGGACACGGCAGGGGTTTGGGCGGCCGGCGGGACTGGGGAAGACGGCGCTGCAGCGACCGAGGGCTCGGCGGTGACCTCCCTCGTGCCGTACTCCTTCGACCTGCTCGACTCCCGGTCCGGCTACCCGGCCGGAATCCGCGACCCGTTGTGGCAGCAGGCGGTGCTCACCACTGCCGGCGATCCGGAACGGATCCGGGAGGCGGCTGCCGACGCGGTGACCGGCCTGTGCCGCGAGATGCGCCGAAGCGGTCACACCGCAGGGACCGGCGAGGCCGCCGAGACGCTGCGCCTGGCCTGTGACCTGGCTGCCCTGCGCGGACTCCCCGCGCCCGGGCGCGGCGAACTCCTGGAAGCCGTCACCACTGTCCTCGGGCAGGGCGAACCCCTCGGCCGGGGCCGGGCCCTGGCCCGCGCGCTGGAGGCCGTGTTCGTCGGCACCGCACGCGGCCGGATCAGCCCGCACGCGCCCCGATCCGGTCTCGGCCCCTCGGTCGAGGCCGAGCTCGCGGAACTGCGGCTGCCCCGACCGGACGACCCCGACCGCCGCGACCTGCGCCTCGACCCGCTCCGTTCGCCGCTGGACGGACGCCGTGAAGTGCTGCTCCAGCGGCTGCTGGTGATCGGTGCCTCGTACGGTGAACCCCTGGACGTGGCGAGCACGGGCGACGGCACCGTGCTCGGCACCAGGTGGCGTGTGACGTGGACGCCGTCCGTGCCCGCGCGCCTCGACCTCGCGGGCGTGCGCGGGGTGACCGCCGCCCAGGCCGCCGCCGGCACGCTCGCCGCGACCGCGCGCCACGAGGCCGCCGAGGGCGGACCCACCCCGGCCCAGATCCTCACCGGGCTGACCGCCGCCGCGCGCTGCGGCCTGCCCGAACTGGTCGACGCCCGCCTGAACGAGGCCTCCGCCGTGCTGCCCCACAGCGCCGACCTGCCCGAGCTCCTCCAGGCCCTGGACCTGTTGGAGGGACTGCGGCGCGGCCACTACCCCGGCACGATGCAGGACACCCGCACGACGGCCGGCGCGCTCACGGAGGAAGTCCTCGAGGCCGCGGTCCGGTCCCTGCCCGGCCTCGCCGGGAGCGACAGCGGCGCCGACGCCGGGGCGCTGGTGGCGCTGGCGGACCGGACGGCCGCCCGCCATCTGGGCCTGCGACTGGACCGGTCGCTCGCCGAGCTGGCGGCCGAGGGCTCCCCGCTCATCCAAGGCGCGGCCCTGGCCGTACGCGTACTGCTCGACCTGGACGACGCAGCCGGGCTGGGCGAGCGTACGGCCGGCTGGATCGACGGGGCCACGGCTCCGGACACGCGCCGGGCGCTTGCGAAGCGCCTTGCCGGGCTGCTCACAGCCGCCGGGCCCCTGCTCCAAGCGTCGCCGGACGCGCTCGCCGTGCTCATGGACCGGGTTGACGCGCTGGCCGACCAGGACTTCCTCGACCGGCTCCCGGCCCTGCGCGGCGGCTTCGACACGCTGGCCCCGGCCGCGCGCGACAGGCTGCTCACCACCGTGACGGAGCGGCTCGGCGACCGGCTCGACCTGTCGCTCGACGCCCCGCCCGAGCTGCTCGCCCTGTGGGCGGCCGCCGACGCGGCAGGATCGGCAGCCCTGAAGGCCCTGGGCCTGCCGGGCGCGGCCACCGACGCAGGAACGGCCCCGGGCCCGGACTCGGCCGACAAACCCTGCCCCGCACACCCACCCGCAGCGGACGGCGCCGCCGCGGACGACGCGGACCGACGGCTCGGCCGTGCCGACCGCTGGCGGCTGCTGCTGGGCCGCCACAACGAACGGCTCACCAGCGACGCCCGCCGCTACGCCCGCGCCCTGGACGAGCTCTACGGCCGCGGGCGCGGCGAAGGCGCCCAGGACCTGGACGGCGGCGTACCAGGTCAAGGCGGCGGTCAGGACCCGTCCTTCCCCACCGCGCGGGAGTGGGCGCAGGAACTGGAGGCTCTCTTCGGCACCGACGTACGCGAGGAGGTCCTCGCGGAGGCCGCCGACGCGGGTCGCACCGACGTGCTCGCGCAGCTCGATCCGGCGTCCGTACGCCCGTCCGTGGAGCTGCTCGGTTCGGTGTTGTCCCTGGCCGGAGGCATGCCCGAGGCCCAACTCGCCCGGCTGCGCCCGCTGGTGAAGCGGCTCGTCGACGAGCTGTCCCGGGAGCTGGCCACCCGCCTGCGCCCGGCGCTCACCGGTCTGGCCACCCCGCGCCCGACCCGACGGCCCGGCGGGCGCCTCGACCTCGCCCGTACCCTGCGGGCCAATCTCGCCCACACCCGGCGCACGGAGGACGGCCGGCTCGTCGTCGTACCGGAGCGCCCGCTGTTCAGCACGCGGGCGAGCAAGGAGGCGGACTGGCGCCTGGTCCTCGTCGTCGATGTCTCCGGCTCGATGGAGGCGTCGGTGATCTGGTCGGCGCTGACGGCTGCGGTCCTCGGCGGGGTTCCGACGCTGTCCACGCACTTCCTGGCCTTCTCCACGCAGGTGATCGACCTGACCGACCGGGTCGAGGATCCGCTGTCGCTGCTGCTGGAGGTCCGGGTCGGCGGCGGTACACACATCGCGGCCGGTCTCGCGCACGCGCGTTCGCTGATCACCGTGCCGAGCCGCACGCTCGTCGTCGTGGTCAGCGACTTCGAGGAGGGCGCACCGCTCGGCGGGATGCTGGGCGAGGTACGTGCCCTGGTGTCCTCCGGCGCCCATCTGCTGGGCTGCGCGGCGCTCGACGACACCGGCACGCCGCGCTACTCGGTGTCCATGGCGCGCCAACTCGTCGCGGCCGGTATGCCGGTGGCCGCCCTCAGTCCGCTCGAACTCGCCCGCTGGGTGGGCGACCGCCTCCGTGGAGAACACCGTTGAGCACCGTACTCCTGCCTCCCGTCGCCCCCGACATCCTCGCCGACGCCGTGGAGCAGCTCAGCGCACGGCTGCGCAGGAAACTCGACGCGGCGATCTCGGGCTGCGCCGACCGGCCCTCCGCCATGGCCGACGGGGCGGTCGAGGTCCACTTCGGCGAGGACGCCACGGTCACGCTGCGCCCGGGCGCGTCCGGCACGGTCACGAACGCGGAACAGGTCGTGTGCACCTGCCTGTTGGCCCCGCGCTGCCTGCACCGGGCCGCGGTCCTGGGCGCGGCACCCATCGCCGACGGGGAAGGCGACGCGGGCGGGGGTGACGACTCGGGTACGGGTAAGGCCGCAGGCTCGGGCACAGCCCCCGACGCGGGCGAGGGGCCCGAGGAGGCCGCACCCACCGCCCCCGCCGCCGACGTTGCGGCCACGGCGGTCTCGCCGGCCGCCCTCACCGCGGCGCAGGTCCTTGCCGCCACGGCGCTGTGGGACGCCGCAGCCGAGGCCCTGTCCGCCGGCGTCACGGCGGGTGGCGCCGTGGTGCAGGCCGAGCTGCTCCGCGCCGCCCACACTGCGCGGCTGGCCGGGCTGCCGCGGGCCGAAGCGGCCGCGCTGCGAGTCGTACGGAGCCTGAGGGCTGCGCGGGAGCGGAGCGAGGGACAACGTCTCGCCGACCTCACCGGAGCCTTTCGTGAGCTGTTGGCCGGCGCTGCTCTGCTCGCCTCCGGGTTGGCCGACACGGATGCGGCGGGCTCGGCGCGCCGGGTCTACGAACAGGGCGGCAGCCTGAGGGTGTACGGCCTGTGCCGGGAGCCGGTCCTGTCCGCGACGGGGTACGGCGGAGTGACCACGCACCTGGTCGGTTCGGACGGCGCCGGTTACACGGTGTCCGACGTGCGCCCCGGTGGCCTCGCCCGCGTGAAGGGCGCGGGGTCGGCGTCCGTGGCGCTCGGCGGTGCCGTCCTCGACCACGCCGGTTTGGCGCGCGGGGGTTTGCGGATCGTCGGTGCCACCGTCTCCGGGGACGGGCGGCTCGGCGCAGGGCGGGGGGTCAGTGCGACGCCACTGCGCGGGGTGGACTGGTCCGAGGAACCCGCCGCCGCCCTCTTCGCCCGACCGGTGCAGGAGGCGATGGCCGCCGTGCTCGCCGACGGCGCGCCCGAGGCGGGAGGGCCCGGCAGTACGGCGCCGGGTCTGCTGGGCTGCGACGTCGAGGTGATCGGTGCGGTCGGCGACTCTGTCGTCGTCCGCGTCGCCGGTGGGGGACCGCTGCTGCGGCTCTGCCCCGCACACCCCCACCCGGAGCTGCCGCACGGCGCCAACCTGCGCCGGATCGCCGACCACCCGGGGCTCGCCCTGCGCGTGCTCGGCCGTCCCGACCTGGACCGGGCGGCGACGCTCCGGTCGCTGGCGGTCGGGCCGGTGCCGGGGGTGTCCGCCACGCTGCGGCTGCCGGACGCGTGGAAGGGCCGTGCCGACCTGGGCTACGACCGGCTTCAGGGCGAGCACTTCCCCCGCGAGGCGGCAGGACCCGTGGCCTGCGGGCCGGTCACCGCGGGCTCCGACCCGCTGGCGGAGGCGCCGCTGTGGCGTGTCCGGCGCCTGCTGGAGACGGGCGTCGCGGGCGGTCGCCGTGCCGTGGCTGAGGCGGGCCGCGGGACGGACGCGGCCTTGCTGTCGGCCCGCCTGACCCGGGCGGGACTCGGCGGAGCGGCCCACCTCGCACAGGCCTTGACAACGGAGGCGGGCCGTCGCCCCCGCGACACCTTCGGCCGCCTGACCGACCCCTCGGCCGACGCCTACGCGAGGGCCTGGCTCGCCTCGGCCGTGCACCTGGCAGCTGCGGAACGCTCGCTGGTGGCCGCGTCCTGGTCGTGACCTACCGCTGAGCCCACCGGACCGCCTGGGCCGCCCGGTGGGCTCAGGCGGTTCCGGGCCCCGGTCCTTCCGGCGTTCCGCACCACCGGGTGTGGCAGCCTGTCCGCGTACTCCTCCACCGGGCCGCTCCCGAACCACCGGTCCGGCATCCTGCTACCCGTGTTCGACGCCCACCGCGGGTCCTACTGCGCCGCCACATTGAAGCCGGACACGACCCGGCCACGCTGCGCCGCGACACGGTGATCGACGGCGTGAAGGCCGGCAGCTGGCTGCACCGTCAGTTCACCACCTGGCACGAACTCAACTCCGGCCAACGCGACCTTCTCACCAGCCTCGGCCTGACCGCCGATCAAGTCCCACTGAGGCGAACACCGAGAACGCCCGTCACATCCGGTACCAGGAAACGCCGTTTCTTCGAACAGACAGCGCTGCTGCTGCGCGCCTTCGTGGAGCGTCACGGCCGCCCGCCCGGGGCCAGGGAATGGATCGAGGTCGACGGCGAACGCGTCATGATCGGCCCGTGGCTGTGCAAGACCCGCACCAAACAGAAAGCAGATCAACTACCCAAAGAACAAAGCAAGTTGATGGACGAGATCCTCCGAGAGGACCGGCCCGGAACTGCCCCCGACGTCCCCGAAGAGGGACCCACCGACATCTCGAAAGTTCCATAGTTTTTCTGCTTCCATAAGACAGGCCAGCCTCTCCCCGAAACCGACCACGAGTCAGCGGCAAAGAGACACCCCGTCAAGCAGCCAGGCACACCCAGGCCCTGACCCACACACGCAGCCAGCCCAGGGCCGCGCGGAGCGCGGACCGTCGCCCTGATCGCGAAGCGAACAGGGCCAGAGTCCAACGGAGTTGGACTCCAGGGCCACGGAGTGGCCCGGATCCCCGGGACGAAGTCCCGAAACCACGCACGGAGTGCGTGGTTGTCTTCCGCCGCGTAGCGGCGGCGCGTCGTGTCTGCGGAGCAGACCGCGCGC
>NZ_JBIARH010000020.1:0-136324 GCF_042889785.1 Streptomyces sp. NPDC002476
GTCCGCATACTGGACGTATGCGGACGTTCCGACAACGCGGCGAGGTGCCGCAGCTGTCGTCGCGCGCCCGCCGGGGATTACGGGACAGCCCTTAGTCGACCTCGGCGACCGCCTGCGCGAACTGCGCCGAGTACAGCCGGGCGTACGCGCCACCGGCCGCCAACAGCTCCTCGTGCGTGCCCTGTTCGACGATCGAGCCGTTCTCCATCACCAGGATGACGTCGGCGTCCCGGATGGTGGAGAGCCGGTGCGCGATCACGAAGCTGGTGCGCCCGTGCGCCAGGCGCGCCATCGCCTTCTGGATCAGCACCTCGGTACGGGTGTCGACGGAGCTCGTCGCCTCGTCGAGCACCAGGATCACCGGGTCGGACAGGAACGCCCGCGCGATGGTGATCAGCTGCTTCTCGCCCGCGCTGACGCCGGAGCCCTCGTCGTCGATCACGGTGTCGTAACCGTCCGGCAGGGTACGGATGAAGCGGTCGGCGTGGGCCGCCCGGGCCGCCTCCTCGATCTCCTCCCGGGTGACCTCGCGCGAAGCGCCGTACGCGATGTTGTCCGCGATCGTGCCGCCGAACAACCAGGTGTCCTGGAGGACCATGCCGATGCCCGCGCGCAGCTCGTCGCGCGACATCTTCACCACGTCGACGCCGTCGAGGGTGATCCGTCCGCCGGTCACCTCGTAGAACCGCATCAGCAGATTGACGAGGGTGGTCTTGCCCGCGCCGGTGGGGCCGACGATGGCGACCGTGTGCCCCGGCTCGACGTTCAGCGACAGGTCCTCGATGAGCGGCTTGTCCGGGTCGTAGCGGAACGACACCTTCTCCAGGGCGACGCTGCCGCGCAGCTCCTTCGGCCGCTCGGCCTCGCCGGGGGCCGGATCGGCGCCCTGCTCCTCGGCGTCCAGCAGCTCGAAGATCCGCTCGGCCGACGCGACGCCCGACTGCACCAGGTTTGCCATCGAGGCGACCTGGGTCAGCGGCATCGAGAACTGCCGCGAGTACTGGATGAACGCCTGCACGTCACCGATGGACAGCGAGCCCGAGGCGACCCGCAGACCGCCGACGACGGCGATCAGTACATAGTTCAGGTTCGACACGAACATCATCAGCGGCTGCATGATCCCGCTGTTGAACTGCGCCTTGAACCCGGCCTCGTACAGGGCCTCGTTCTGCTCGGCGAAGTCCTTCGCGGACTCCTCCTGCCGCCCGAAGACCTTCACCAGGGTGTGCCCGGTGTACATCTCCTCGATGTGGGCGTTGAGCTTGCCGGTCACCTTCCACTGCTGGACGAACTGCGGCTGCGAGCGCTTGCCGACCTTCGTCGCCACGACCACCGAGAGCGGCACCGTCACCAGTGCCACCAGTGCCAGCAGCGGCGAGATCCAGAACATCATGATCAGCACGCCGACGATGGTGAGCAGGGAGTTGACGAGCTGACCCATCGTCTGCTGCATCGTCTGCGAGATGTTGTCGATGTCGTTCGTCGCCCGGCTGAGCACCTCGCCGCGCTTGGCCTGGTCGAAGTACGACAACGGCAGCCGGGACAGCTTCGCCTGGATGTCCTCGCGCAGCCGGAACACGACCCGGTTGATGATCCGGATCGACAGCCGGGACGACACGAGCATCAGCAGTCCGGCCGCGACGTAGACCGCCAGCGCGAGCAGCAGTACGTCGCCGACGGCGCCGAAGTCGATGCCGTGACCGGGGACGAAGTCCACCCCGGACAGCATGTCGGCCAGTCCGCTGTCGGACTTGTGCAGGTTCTCGACGACCTGCTCCTTCGTGGCGCCCTCGGGCATCCGCCGGCCGACGACCCCGGCGAACACCAGGTCCGTCGCGCGGCCGAGGATCTTCGGTCCGACCACCGACAGGCCGACGCTCAGCGCCCCGGCCGCCAGCATCGCGTACAGCGAGGACTTCTCCGTCCCGAAGCGCTTCAGCAGCCGCTTCGACGACCCCTTGAAGTCCATGGACCGGTCGGTCGGCGCGCCGCCCGCCATCATCCGTCCGCCAGGCCCGGCCATTACGCGGCCTCCGCTTCCGTCAGCTGGGAGAGCACGATCTCCCGGTACGTCTCATTGCCGTCCATCAGTTCGTGGTGGGTGCCGCGGCCCACGACCCGGCCCTCGTCGAGCACCAGGATCCGGTCCGCGTCGCGGATGGTGGACACCCGCTGCGCCACGATCACCACGGTCGCCCCGGCCGTCTCCCGCGTCAGCGCCGCGCGCAGGGCGGCGTCGGTGGCGTAGTCGAGTGCGGAGAACGAGTCGTCGAACAGGTAGATCTCCGGCTGCCGCACCAGCGTCCTGGCGATCGCCAGCCGCTGCCGCTGCCCGCCCGAGACATTGGTGCCGCCCTGCGCGATCGGCGCCTCCAGGCCGTGCTCCAGCGCCTCGACGAACTCCTTGGCCTGCGCGACCTCCAGCGCGTGCCACAGTTCCTCGTCCGTCGCGTCCGGGTTCCCGTACCTCAGGTTGCTCGCGACCGTCCCGGAGAACAGGTACGGCTTCTGCGGGACGAGACTCACGGTCCTCGCCAGCAGCTCCGGGTCCAGCGTCCGCACGTCTGTGCCGTCGACCAGCACCTGGCCGTCCGTCACGTCGAACAGGCGCGGTACGAGTCCGAGCAGCGTCGACTTCCCGCTGCCCGTCGACCCGATGATCGCGGTGGTCTCACCGGGGCGGGCCACCAGGTCCACCGACCGCAGCACCGGTTCCTCGGCGCCCGGGTAGCGGAAGTCCGCGCCCCGGATCTCCAGATGGCCATGGGCACGCAGTTCCCGGACCGGGGCGACGGGCGGGACCACGCTGGACTCGGTCTCCAGGACCTCCTGGATGCGCTCGGCGCACACCTCGGCGCGCGGCACCATCATGAACATGAAGGTGGCCATCATCACCGACATGACGATCTGCATGAGGTAGGCGAGGAACGCGGTCAGCGCGCCGATCTCCATGCCGCCGCTGTCGATGCGGTGGGCACCGAACCAGACCACGGCGATCGACGACACGTTCACCACCGTCATCACGGTCGGGAACATCAGCGCCATCAGCCGCCCGGTGGACAGCGAGACATCGGTCAGCTCGTCGTTGGCGACGCCGAAGCGTTTCGTCTCGTAGCCGTCGCGGACGAACGCGCGGATGACCCGGTTGCCGGTGATCTGCTCCCGCAGCACCCGGTTCACGGTGTCGACCCGCTCCTGCATGGTGCGGAACAGCGGGCGCATCCGCTTCACGATCAGGCCCACCGCGATGCCGAGGACCGGCACCACCGCGAGCAGCACCGACGACAGCGGGACGTCCTGGCCGAGCGCCAGGACGATACCGCCGACACACATGATCGGCGCCGACACCATCAGCGTGAACGTCATCAGCACCAGCATCTGGATCTGCTGGACGTCATTGGTCGTGCGCGTGATCAGCGAGGGCGCGCCGAACCGCCCGACCTCCCGCGCGGAGAACGACTGGACCTGGTCGAACACCGCCGCCCGGACGTCGCGGCCGAGCGCGGACGCGGTGCGGGAGCCGTAGAAGACGGCACCGACGTTGCAGGCGACCTGGGCGATGCTGACGGCGATCATGATGCCGCCGAACTCCAGGATGTAGCCCGTGTCCCCCTTCACGACACCGTTGTCGATGATGTCGGCGTTCAGGGTCGGCAGATAGAGGGTGGCGCAGGTCTGCAGGAACTGGAGCAGGACCAGCAGCAGGATGGGTTTCTTGTACGGACCGAGATGGGCCCGCAGGAGTTTTATGAGCACGCGTGTCTCTCGGAGTCGGCGGAGGTCGGGAGGCGACCCATTTTCCGATACCTCGTGCGAGGGCCGCGAACGTTTTTACTCAAGACCGGGTAAAAAAACAGACCGAGTACATGTGGCGGAGGGTAACCCTCCGCCACATGCACTCGGCCGCGCCGTTCCGCGCCCCGACCGCGCGCTGCCGTGCGCCGCGCGGACCGGATCGGAGTCCCGTGCGCCGCGCGCGGACCGGATCGGAGTCCCGTTTGTGCTGTCGCGCGCCGCGCGGACCGGATCAGAACACCGGGGTGAACGCCCCCGGGTGGATCTGGTCCCTCGTCGCCACGTACTGCTGGCGGACCGCCTGACCCACCGGCAGCTCCTCGCCGGGCTCCAGCACCTGCGCCGCCGCGCCCTGCCAGGCCGGGGGAGTGTGCGGATCGGCCGTCCCCTGCGAGACACCCAGCGCCCAGGCCGCCTGCCGGGCCGCGCCCAGGGCCGCGTACTCGGCCGGCTGCGGGACGACCACCTGCGTGCCGAACAGCGCGGGCGCGATCGCCTGCACGGCCGGCAGCTCGGCCGCCGCGCCCAGCAGGAACACCCGCCGCACCTCGACGCCCCGGCCGCGCAGCACGTCGAGTGCGTCGGCCAGCGAGCACAGCATCCCCTCGAACGCGGCCCGCGCCAGGTGCTCCGGCTTCATCGACTCGCGCCGCAGCCCGCACAGCGTCCCCGCCGTGTGCGGCAGGTGCGGGGTGCGCTCGCCCTCCAGGTACGGCAGGAGCACCAGCCCGGAGGCGCCCGGCGTCGACTTCAGCGCCAGCGCGGACAACTCCTCCAGGTTCTCCGCGGCCAGCATCTCGGCGGTCCCGCGCAAGGCCCGCACCGCGTTCGACGTGTACACCACCGGAAGGTGCATGCCGGTCGCATCCGCGAGCGACGTGATCGTCCCGCTCGGGTCGGACAGCGCCTCGTGGTGCACCGCCATCACCGAACCCGAGGCGCCCAGCGACACCACCGCGTCACCGGCCCCGAGACCGAGACCGAACGCCGCCGCCATCGTCTCGCCCGTCCCCGCGGAGATCAGCAGCCCCTCGGGCGTCGCCCCGGCCGTGTCACAGGGACCGAGCACCTCGGGCAGCGCCACCGGATGCCCCAGCGCGAGCTCCACCAGATCGAGCCGGTACGCACCGGTGCCCGCCGACCAGTAGCCGGAGCCGGACGCGGCGCCCCGGTCCGTGGTCCGCCGGGCCGGCCGGCCCAGCAGCTGCCACACCAGCCAGTCGTGCGGCTGGAGCACTTCGGCCACCCGCTGAGCCGCCTCCGGCTCGTTGCGGGCCAGCCAGCGCAGCTTCGCCACCGGCTGCGCGGCCTGCGGGACCGACCCGACGGCCTCGGCCCACGCCTGGCGCCCGCCCAGTCCGTCGATCAGGTCGGCCGCGGCGGCCTGCGCCCGCTTGTCGTTGCCGAGCAGGGCCGGGCGTACGAGGCCGCCCTGGTGGTCCAGCGGTACCAGCCCGTGCTGCTGCGCGGAGACGCCGATGGCCTGTACGCCTTCGAGCAGGCCCCCGCCGGCCGCCTCGCCCAGCGAGAGCAGCCATGCCTGCGGGTCGACCTCGGTGGCCTTCGGTTCGACGGGGTGGGCGGCGTAACCCCGGCGCAGCACGGCGCCCGTGTCCGTGTCGCAGACGACGATGTGAGTGAAGGCGGAAGAGCTGTCCAAGCCGGCGACTATCCCCATGCCCAAGATTCTGCCGCACCGCCGGAGCGTTTCCGTACCATACGACGCGGCGGCACACCGGCGGCCCGGCCGCGCGGAGCGGGCCGGGCGTACGGGGTTGCCGGGCAGGCGCACGTGGGGCGACGGGCGGGCCCGGCCGCGCGCCGCCGACGGCGGTCACGTGCTGACGCGCTCGATCACGCGTCGGAGGTGCCCGATCACGCGTTGACGGGCCTGATCACGTGTTGGAGGTGCCCCAGTCGTCCTCGCCGTTCCGTCCCCCGTTCCGGTCCCGCAGCGAGCGCACCCGGGCGGTCACCGAGGCGGGCACCTTCTCGCCGACCTTGTCGCTCACCGAGTGATAGGCCCGGCCCGCCAGATCGCGGCCGGTCTGCGCCGCGGACTCGGCGGTATTGCGTACGGCGGGGTTCTGGGCGAACTGGCGTGCGGACTTCTTCATCTGGTCGTAACGCTCGCGCCCGGCCCGTGTCCCGATCACGTATCCGATGGCGAGTCCGGCGATGAACGTGAGCCGGTACCGCATGGCTGCCACCCTTCCTGGCTCAGTGCGCCGCTCGGCGCGACGTGTGCTGCCCGCCTACCCGTAGGCACCCGAGATCACCCCGGGCGATACCGATTGGCAAAGCACCCCCCTGCTTGCGCTAATGTATGTGTCGCAGCGAGCACGCGCCGCCCGGCAGCAGCCAGGTGGGCAGGGCTCGGTGCAGACGTAGCAATCCCCTGTAGCTCAATTGGCAGAGCAGCCGGCTGTTAACCGGCAGGTTACTGGTTCGAGTCCAGTCGGGGGAGCGCGATCCCCTGTAGCTCAATTGGCAGAGCATTCGGCTGTTAACCGGAGGGTTACTGGTTCGAGTCCAGTCGGGGGAGCAGATCGGAGGAGGACCCTGCGGGGTCCTCTTTCGTGTTTCCGCGGTCGCATCACGCGCCCACGTCCCGGACCGCGCGCCCGTGCGCGCCGATGGCTGCTCGTGCGCGTGGGCGGCGGCCCGTTCGTGTCGGCGGTCGGCCGGGGTCGGGCGTGTCGCTTGTTCCGGTGATGCGGCTGGGACTCACGTGACTCTTTCGCGTGTACTTCGTCCCATTCGGAACCGGGCGGGGAGGCGGGGGAGTCTTCCCAGTCACGCGAAGCCGACCATCCGGAGCGAGAGATCGTATGACCGGCTATGCTGCGGCAGACGGCGCGCACACTTGTACGCGCCACGCCGAAGAGGGGCGGTAGCTCAGCCGGTTAGAGCAGCGGACTCATAATCCGTCGGCCGTGGGTTCGAGTCCCACCCGCCCCACAGGTGTCTGGAGAAACCTTCCACTCCTGAACTGGCGAAACGTGGGCCCCCGTTGACGCGGGGGCCCTTTCGTGTTCCTCGGCCCAATGGCTCGCCCCATGCTCGCCCGACGCGTCGGCCTCGTCGGCGAGGCGTGCGGGCGGCTCACTCGCACAGACGCGCGTATTGGGCCGTTCGGATGCGCCGGCGGTCGGAGGTCGACGGCGGATCCCTCTCCGCGGGGAAAGCGCGTCGGCCGCCGATGGTGTCGTGGGCGCCGGGGACCTTTCGTTCGGTCTGGCCGGGGCGCGCTGCCGGCTGTTGCCCCGGCGGGCCGCGGCGCGCGGCACGCACGGTCGGTCGAGGAACTCCCTCGACGACTACCGGCTCGTAAGGCAGCGGCTGGGGCGCACGATCCTGCTCGGCCCGGAGTTCCTCGTCGCCGGGGACATCATCGGTCGGTCGCCGTGTCGCCCACGTTCGCGGGTGTCGGTGTCCTGGCGCTCATCGTGCTCATCAGAACGTTCCTGAGCACGGCACTCATCGTCGAGATCGAGGGCCGCCGGCCGTGGCAGTCACACGACCGGGGGGCCGTCGCCGGTGGGAAACCGGGGCGGGAGCCGGTCACCCCCTCCGGTCCTCCGCGCGAGCGGCCGGACCGGCGGTGAGCGCCCCCGCCGTACGGCCGCGTCGCACAGCCGGACCGCCGCATCGGTGCGACGCCCGGGTGCGTCCGGCCGGGCGCACCCGGAATTCCGGAGTCGATTCCGCGAGTGCCCGGGCGGGATTTCTTCTTTCCGCCGGGAATTCCTCGTCCCGGAATTCGAGGGGAGGGAATCCGGTGCGACGCGCGGCGCCGACGCGACGCGCACCGATCCCCTTCCAGGGCGCCGTCCCTCGCTCGGCGCGGCCCGGACCAGGCAGTTGAGACGTGGTCACATCGCGGATGTATTTGTTGAATCCCCGACAAGGGCATGCAGTCGAACATTTGATTCGAGTGGCTGATCGATTCTGCGTGCGACTTCTTCGGCCCCTGTGCCGCGAGATTCCGGCCCTTCACGAATATGCGCTTAAGATGATGGCGCGATCATGGCTCCGTCACGCCCGCGTAGCCCGCCTTTCCGCGTGAAAGCGGCCGGTCGGCGCGCTCCCCGGGTGTGGGCGAGGGGGACGCGCACCGCCCCTGGACTCCCGAGATGCGGCCGAAACAGGACAGCCCGCCCGGAGGACCTGTGCCCCGCCACTCCCGTAGCCGTTTACTCGTCGCTGTCGTCGGCGTCGTCCTGCTGGCGGTGGCCCACTGCTTCCCGCCGCTCGGCGACACCGCGCACCAGCACATCGCCGGAGCAACCCCGACGGGCGCGGCGGCCATGACGACCGGCCTCGATCAGGCCGAGGACCAGGTCCCCGGCCACCCCCACCACGAACACAGGGCGGGGTGTGCGTCGCCCCGTCTCGGCGCCGAACTCGGCCTCGCGGCCCGACGCGTGGCCGACTCCGCCGTACCGGTCGTGTCCCGCGTCGAGCCCCCGGCACCGTACGCCGTCCTGCGGCTCCCCGCTCCGGCCGGGGCATGCGGAGACATAGCCGGTTCCGGCCGTTCGACGCGGATCAAGGTCTGCCGGTGGCGCATCTAGGCCGTCCGCTCGCAGCCGTGTGCTTTCCGGCTGCCCACGGACGACCCTCTGACGCGCATCACCGAAACGAGAGCCGACCATGCATTCCTCGACCACCGACGTCACCCCTCTCACCGGCACCGTCCGATCCGCCCGCTCCGCCCTGTCCGGGCTGGTGGGCAACACCCCTCTGCTCCGGGTCCCGGAGCCGCTCGCCCCGGCGGGCCACGGCTTCTGGGCCAAACTGGAAGGCTTCAACCCCGGCGGCATCAAGGACCGCCCCGCCCTGCACATGGTCGAACGGGCCCGTGTCCGCGGCGAGCTGCGGCCCGGCGCCCGCATCATCGAGTCCACCAGCGGCACGCTCGGCCTCGGTCTCGCCCTCGCCGGCATGGTGTACGGCCACCCCGTCACCCTGGTCACCGATCCCGGACTGGAACCGTCCATGACGCGGCTGCTGTCCGCGTACGGGGCCCAGGTCGACGTGGTCGCCGAACCGCACCCGACCGGCGGCTGGCAGCAGGCCCGCCGCGACCGGGTCGCACGGCTCCTCGCGCGCCACCCCGGTTCCTGGTGCCCGGACCAGTACAACAACCCGGACAACACCACCGCGTACACGCCGCTCGCCCTCGAACTCGCCACCGAGCTGCGGCACATCGACGTCCTGGTGTGCAGCGTGGGCACCGGCGGGCACTCGGCGGGCGTCTCACGCGTCCTGCGCCGGCTGTACCCCGACCTGACCCTGGTCGGAGTCGACACCATCGGCTCGACGATCTTCGGCCAGCCCGCCCGGACCCGCCTCATGCGAGGACTCGGATCGAGCATCCACCCCCGCAACGTCGCGTACGACCAGTTCGACGAGGTGCACTGGGTGGCCCCGGGCGAGGCCGTGTGGACCTGCCGCCGGCTCGCCTCCTCCCACTACGCCACCGGTGGCTGGAGCGTCGGCGCCGTCGCCCTGGTCGCGGGCTGGCTCGCCCGCACGCTCCCCGGGGAGACCAGGATCGCGGCCGTCTTCCCCGACGGCCCGCAGCGCTACCTCGGCACGGTGTACGACGACGACTACTGCGCCGCCCACGGCCTCCTGGCCGGTCCGCCCGCACCCGAACCGGACGTGATCGGACGGCTGGGCGAGAAGGAGGTCACGCGCTGGACGCGGTGTGCCTCCGTTGTCGACCCGCTCACGCTCACCGAGGAGGGGCCGCAGGCCGGTGACGCCCGTTCCGCGGGCCCCTCCGAGGGCACCGGCCACGCCGACGCGTCCGACGCCGCTGGACCCGCCGACGTGTCCGAGGAGCGGGTCCGATGAGGGGGACCCTCGCCCGGTTCCGCTCGTACGAGAGCGGAGTACGGCTGTTGATGGTGAATCAGTTCACCATCAACCTCGGCTTCTACATGCTGATGCCCTATCTCGCGTCCCACCTCGCCGGGTCCCTCGGACTCGCGGGCTGGCTGGTCGGACTCATCCTCGGCGTCCGCAACTTCAGCCAGCAGGGCATGTTCCTCGTCGGCGGCACGCTCGCGGACCGGCTCGGCTACAAGCCCATGATCATCACCGGACTCGTCCTGCGCACCGCGGGCTTCGCGACCCTGGGTCTGGTGGACTCCGTTCCCGCGCTGATCGCCGCCTCCGCGGCGACGGGGCTGGCCGGAGCCCTGTTCAACCCGGCCACCCGCGCGTATCTCGCCCTCGACGCGGGGGAGCGCCGGGTGGAGGCGTTCGCCCTGTTCAACGTCTTCTACCAGGCGGGGGTACTGCTCGGCCCCCTGGTGGGCATGGTGCTGACCGGCGTCGGCTTCCGGGTCACCTGCCTCGTCGCGGCGGTCACCTTCGCCGTGCTGGGCGCGGTGCAGATCCGCGCCCTGCCGGCCCGTCGGGCGGCGGAGACCGGGGGGACGGCCGGACGGAGCGTCCTCGCCGAATGGCGGGGCATGCTCGCGAACCGCCCGTTCCTGCTGTTCTCCGTGGCCATGACCGGTTCGTACGTGATGTCGTTCCAGGTCTACCTGGCACTTCCGCTGGAGGTGCGGCGGCTCGGCGGGGAGGGCGCCTTCGGCACGGCGGCCGTGGCCGTCCTGTTCGCCGTCTCCGGACTCGGCACGATCCTGTACCAGACCAGGGTGACCGCCTGGTGCAGGGCCCGGATGGAACCGGGCCACGCCCTCGTCCGGGGCCTGCTCACGATGGCCGCGGCGTTCCTGCCGCTCCTCGTCGCCACGACCGTTCCCGTACCGGCCGGAGGGATCGGCCTGTGGCTCCTGGCCGCGGTGCCCCCGACCCTGTCCGCGCTGCTCCTCGCGGTCGGCACGATGATCGCCTACCCCTTCGAGATGGACACCGTCGTGCGGCTCTCGGGCGACCGCCTCGTCGCCACGCACTACGGCCTCTACAACACCATCTGCGGGGTCGGCATCACCGTCGGCAACCTCCTGACCGGAGCCGCGCTCGATGCCGCCCGCGAGGCGGGGGTCCCGGCCCTGCCCTGGGCCGCGCTCACCGCGCTCGGCCTGGTGTGCGCCGGCGCACTGCGCCGACTGCACAGGGCGGGCCGCCTCGCCGCGCCACCGGCCGGGGCCGGTGCGCGGCCACTGACAGCCTGACCCGCACCGCTCGGCCGACGGGTGTGTCCCGGCCGGGAATCCCCGGCCGGGACACACCCGCCCTGCGGCGGGTCGCCGGCTCCCGGCCCCGGTTACGACCTGGGGAGCAAGAGGGAGCGGGCTCCCGGCGTCATGCGACTCCTCCTCCGCCTTGGATTCGAAGCCGCATGGCGCCGCTCGCTGATCCACTCCCTGTTGTTCCCCAGGTCGTTACTTCTTCAGGTAGCCGAGGACGGTCATCATCCCGGACTCGGCGTGGTACACGTTGTGGCAGTGGACCATCCACAGTCCGGGGTTGTCGGCGTCGAAGTCGACGTCGAGCCGCTTGCCCGGCAGCACGATCGAGGTGTCCTTGCGGGCGCCGCCGTCGGCGAGCGCGAAGGTGTGGCCGTGCAGGTGCATGGGGTGCCACATCGTCGTGCCGTTCACGAACGACAGCCGGACGCGTTCGCCGGAGCGGACCGGACAGCGCTGCGCCGGGTCGTACGTCCTGCCGTTGATGGCCCAGTCGTACTTCGCCATCGAGCCGGTGAGCCTGAACTCGATCGTACGGTCGGGGCGCCTGGCGTCCAGCCGTACGGAGTCGTCCGCCTTCAGCCGGCCGCCGTGGAGGACCCGGCGCTTCAGTTCCGCGGGGCGTACGGAGGCGGTGGGCGCGGCGTCGCCGCCGGTGCGCAGGACGGCGAGGGCGGTGCGGTTCTTGCCCTCGGCGAGTGCCGTGAGCGGGAAGGCGCCGTTCCCGGCGGTGACGAGGGCGTCGATCCGCTCGCCCATGCCGAGCAGCAGCGCGTCGGCCCGCGTGTGCCGGACGGGGAAGCCGTCGGCGTGGGTGACGGTGAACCGGTGGCCGCCGAGCGCGATCCGGAACGCGGTGTCGCCTCCGGCGTTGATGACGCGGAGCCTGATCCGGTCGCCCGGCTTCGCGGTGAAGGTCGAAGGCGCTTCCGGCGTGCGGCCGTTGATCAGGTAGTGCGGATAGTCGACGTCCCCGGCGTCACCGCCCAGCAGATCGCTGCTCGCGCCCATCAGCATCCGGGAGGGGCCGGAGGGCGTCGGGGGCGGTGTGGCCCTCGCCTTCCTCGTCGTCATCGAGGTGTGCGACATGTGTGACATGTCGTGTCCCTCCATGCCGCCCGAATCGCCGTGGTCCATGCCCCCGGAGCCGCTGTGGTCCATGTCGCCCATGCCCTTGGCAAGTTCGGCGAGCACGGCGTCGGGGGTGGAGCCGTCGACGCCGTCGACCCAGTCGTCGAGGACGATCACCCACTCCTTGTCGTACGCCAGCGGCTCCTTGGGGTCCTCGACGACGAGCGGGGCGTACAGGCCGCGGTCCTGCTGGACGCCGGAGTGGGGGTGGAGCCAGTAGGTGCCGGGGTGGGGGACGGCGAAGTGGTAGTCGAAGGAGGAGCCGGCCGCGATGCCGCGCTGGGTGAGGCCCGGCACCCCGTCCATGTCGTTGCGCAGGGCGAGCCCGTGCCAGTGGACGCTCGTGGCTTCGGGCAGGTTGTTGGCGAGGGTGAGCGCGAGGGTGTCGCCCGCGGTGACCCGGATTTCCTTGCCGGGGAGGTCGTCCCCGTACGCCCAGGAGCGGACCGTGCGTCCGCCGCCGAGGTCCAGCCGGGTCTCCATGGCGGTGAGCCGCACCTTCCGGTCGGGGCCGGGCGTGCGGCGGGCCTCGGCCGCCGCGACCTCCTTGCCGTCAGGGGTGAGGTAGTCGGCGGTCGGTGACGTGCCGTTCGCGCCGGAGGAGTGGTCCATGCCGCTCGTCGAATCCGAACAGGCGGTCAGCAGGCCGGTACCGGCGGCGAATCCGGCGCCGAGGACGGTACGACGGGTGAGTCCGGTCATGTCTGTGAAACCCCTTGAGGAGTCGTTGCGTGAAGAACATCAGGAAGACGGTGTTCCGCTCATGGCGAGGAGCGGCCGGGCTTCCTATATGCGCAGCAGCGACAGTCGGCTCAGGAGGGATCCGGGCGGGGCGGGCGGCGGGATCGCGAGGAGCGCGTACCCGAACCGCCGCGTCACCGCCGTTCCGGTGCGGCGGGCGGGCCGGCCGAGAACGGCGCGTGCGACCAGCAGGGCACCGATGCCCGCACCGAGCACGGCGAGGCACACCGTGGTGGTGACCCCCGCCCCGTGCGCGGGCGCGGGATCCGTGGTGCGGAGCGGCTCGGCGACGGCCGGGTGGTGCGCCGGCCCGGCGGAGACGTGGGACGCGGTCGTGATGTGACCGCCGGAGAGTTTCGTGACCGCGTGCTCGCCGGGATGGCCGAGCCCGTGCATCAGCACGATGCCGAAGAGCAGCGCGACGGCGAGCACGCACCGGCCCAGCCATGTCGCGGGCTTTCGGCACGCTGTCACGTCGGTCTCCATTGCCCGTCCGGCTCTGCGGCTGCCGGACCCGTCCCCATGGTACGGGGAGGGGGTATTTCGGGGGCTGGAGGGTCCGGGCGGGGCGGGTGCGGTCGCGAGGGGTCGACCGGAACGTTGCCCTGGGCAAAGGTGAACGTTGCCCTGGGTGAAGATGAGGTGTCTGAAAGGTCGTCGATGCGCGGGTTCGGCGCGTTCGCGGGCCCTGACCAGGGGTAATATTCATGCGATGTACGGCATTTAGTGCCTTTAGTCGAATAGTGGCCTTTATGGCTTGATGGTCGTGGGGGGGCGTCGTAGTGTCGGTAGTGCCGCTGCAGAAGCAAGGAGCGGCACGACAAGTCCTCCGAAGGAGGCGAAGATGAAGGTTCGTAGCATCTTCGACCACAGGGTCAGGGAGCACGGCCATGGCGACGGCTACGGCAGGCATGGCGACGGCTACGGCAGGCATGGTGGCGGCTACGGCAGGCATGGTGGCGGCTACGGCAGGCATGGTGGCGGCTACGGCAGGCATGGCGGACGCCGCTAGGGTTACCGACCCCCAACTCTGACCTTCATCCCCGATACGAGGCGGCTCGTGCTCCGGCGCGGGTCGGCCTCCCGTTTTTGGGTCCGTGTCTATGGAGCCGGTCCATAGCCCCAGTGTTCGTGCGACGTGACGCTCATGCTGCTGCGTGGTTCCGCGGGCCGTTCGCTGCCCGACGACGGCCCCTTTCCCGACGACGGATCCTCCCTCGATGATCGTCTCCGCGCAGGCGCAGGCGCAGGCGCGGGTGGCCGCGGGGACGCGGTGTCGGACGTGCCGGTCCGTACCGATCCGATCGGTGTCTGGAGGGCGTTCCGGCGTTTCTGGCCGTTGACGCGGAGGGACCGCTGGTGGCTGGTGCTGGTCTTCGTGTGCGCGGTGCTGTCCGCCGTCGCGGAGACGGTGACGGTGCTGCTGTTCGCGGAACTGACCGATACGGCGCTGGGACAGGGGTCGGTCAGCGCGTTCTGGCGCCCCGCGGGGTTGTGGCTGGCGGTGGCGGTCGGGGGAGCCGTGACGGGATATCTGGGCAACTCGCTGGCGGCGTGGACCGCGGAGCGCTTCGTACTCCGGCTGCGGGCACGGGTCTTCGCCCATCTGCAGACGCTGCCGCCCCACTTCTACCAGGCGAACCGGCGCGGTGACCTGGTCGAACGGCTGACGGGTGATGTCGAGGCGATCGAGGCACTGGTGGTGACGGGGATCGTGGGGGCGGCCTCGGCCCTCTTCAGCACCGTCTTCTACGCGGCGGCCGCGTTGTGGCTGCGCTGGGACCTGGCCCTGGCCACCTTCCTCATGGTCCCGCTGTTCTGGTTCACCACCCGCCGGTTCGCCGGGCCGCTGCGCGCGGTGTCGCGGCGCGGACGCGCGGCGGACGGGGCGATCACCGCGGTGGTCGAGGAGACCCTGGTCAACGTCGTCATGACACAGGCGTACAACCGGCAGCGCGCCGAGGAGGAACGACTGCTCGGCAGGGCGCTCATCCGGCTGCGGACGTCCGTGCGGGCGGTGCGGCTGACCGAGTTCTACGAACAACTCGTCGAGGTCCTGGAGACGTTGTGCGTCCTGACCATCATCGGCCTGGGCGCGTGGGAGATCTCCGAGGGGCGGATGACCCTGGGACAGTTGCTGGCGTTCGCCGCGTTCATCGGCTACCTCTACCCGCCCATCCGCTCCCTGGGGCAGCTCGGTCTGACCGCCACCGCCGCGACCGCCGGGGCCGAACGCCTCCTGGAGATCCTCGACACCCCGCCCACCGTCACCGACCCCGTCGCCGGCCCCGACCGCCCCCTGCCCGCCGTACCCCCGGGCCGGGCGCGGGGCGAGGTGGAGGTGTCCCGGGTCCGGTTCCGTTACCCCGGGGGCAGCGAACCCGTGCTGCAGGACCTCTCGTTCACCGCGAGCCCCGGCGAACTCGTCGTCATCACCGGTCCCAGCGGCGCGGGCAAATCGACCCTCGCCGCGCTCCTCCTGCGCTTCTACGACCCCGACGCCGGCACCATCCGCCTCGACGGCGTCCCCGTCGACCGCATGCCCCTGGCCCGGCTGCGTGCCAACGTCACCCTGCTGCCCCAGGAAACCCTCGTCCTGCACGACACCATCGAGAGGAACATCGCCTGCGGACGCGACCGCGCGCCCCACCACGACGACATCGTCGCGGCCGCGCGGGCCGCCGACGCCGACCGGTTCATCCGCGCCCTGCCCGACGGCTACGACACCGTCATCTCGCCCGGCACCTCCCGCCTCTCCGGCGGCCAGCTCCAGCGCATCGCCATCGCCCGCGCGATGCTCCGCGACGCCCCCGTCCTCCTCCTCGACGAACCCACCACCGGCCTCGACACCCTCGCCGCGCGACGCATCATCACCCCCCTCAGACGCCTCGCCCGCGGCCGCACCACGCTCGTCATCACCCACGACCTCGCCCTCGCCCCCGACGCCGACCGCATCCTCGTCCTCGACGGGGGACGCCTGGTCGAATCGGGCACCCACCCCCAGCTCCTCGGCTACGACGGGCTGTACACCACGCTCTTCCGGCACCACGCACACCCGCGCGAGGAGAAGCCCCGATCGACGGGTGCATGACAATCACTACCCTCCTGTGTGGCCGAAACAGCCCCGAAGGCCGAGGAGGCGGCCGACGAGCCCGCCCGCCGCCGCATACGACCTGGGGAGCAAGAGGGAGCCCGCTCCCTCTTGCTCCCCAGGTCGACACTTGCCGGCCTCACGCCCCTGCGCACCTCTCCCGATCCCGACTACCGGCGGCTCCGGTTCGGCAACACGGTCTCTTGGCGGGGGCGGGATCGCCTGTGTCCTCGCCGTGTCGCCGCTGGGGCTGCGGTGGCGCGGATTCGCCCGGTACGACGCGAAGAGCCCCCGGCCGTGACACCGGGCGCCGGTGCGGCGGACCGGGACCGGGACCGGGGCCGCGGGCACGGCCCCGGCGCGCCCGGCGCGCGCACGGGTGGGCACGGCGCGCCCACGGGTGGGCACGGCCCCCGCCGGCCGTTGGTCAGGGACGCAGCGACCGCTTCATGATCTTGCCCAGGTCATTGCGGGGCAGCGCCTCCAGATAGCGGACCGCGCGCGGGCGCTTGTGCGGGGCCAGCTGCGCGGCGACATGGTCCGCGAGCTCGCCCTCCGCCGGGGGAGCGGCGGGGTCGGCCGGCACCACCCACGCGACGATCCGCTCGCCCAGATCCGGGTCCGGCTCCCCGGTGACGGCGGCCTCTCGGACGCCGGGGTGGTCCAGGAGCGCGTTCTCGATCTCGCCCGCGCCGATCTTGTAGCCGCCGCTCTTGATCAGATCGGTGGCCTTGCGGCCGACGATCCGCACATAGCCGTCGGCGTCCCGGGTGGCCATGTCGCCGGTGCGGAACCAGCCGTCGGCGGTGAGCGCGGCGGCCGTGGCGTCGGGGCGGTTGAGGTAGCCGGTGAAGAGGTTCGGGCCGCGCACCTGGATCTCGCCGATGGTGTCCGGGCCGCTGCCGGTGAGGACGGTGCCGTCCTCGTCGACCAGGCGCAGCCCGACACCCGCCAGGGGTGCGCCGACCGTGCCGGGGCGCGGCTCGCCGTCGGCCCGGACCCCGGTGTTCATCAGGGTCTCCGTCATGCCGTAGCGCTCGATCACCCGGCGACCGGTCGCCGCCGCGATCCGTTCGTGGTCGTGCACCGGCAGCGCCGCCGAACCGGACACCAGCAGCCGCGCCCCGGCCAGTGCCTTCGCCAGCCCGGCCGCCTCCGGGCCGGAGCCGTCCAGGGCCTCGGCCAGCCGGTGGTACATCGTCGGCACGCCGAAGAGCATCGTGCCGCCGGACGACAGTTCCCGGGCCACCCCGTCGGTGGAGAATTTCCCCAGGTGCCGCACCGATCCGCCCCGGCGCAGCGGCCCGAGCACGCCCAGGATCAGCCCGTGGACATGGAACAGCGGCAGGGCGTGGACGAGCACGTCGTCGCCGGTCCACTGCCAGGCGTCCGCCAGCGCGTCCAGCGAGGCGGCGATCGCCCGCCGGGGCAGGACCGCGCCCTTGGGCGGGCCCGTGGTGCCGGAGGTGTAGACGATCAGCGCGGGGGACTCGGGGGACGGTTCCGGCAACGGGGTCGCGGCGCCGCCGCCCTCGCCGCCGGGTGCCGCGTCGTCGTCGCCGTACGGCTCGATGCGCACGTCGATACGGTCCGGCGCGTCCAGGACGGGAGGCAGCGTGTCGTCCGCCCCGGCCAGCACCGCGCCGGGCTCGCTGTCGGCCACGATGTGCCCGAGTTCACGCGTCCCCGTCCTCGGGTTGAGCGGCACGGCGGGCACCCCGGCCCGCAGCGCCGCCACGACGGCGACCACGGTCTGTGGTGTGGGGGTGGCCCAGACGGCGACCCGCCCGGCCCCGGCGAGCCGCGCGGCGAGCCGGGCAGAGGCGGCGTCCAGCCGTTCGTACGTCAGCGAATGTGCGCCGAACCGGATGGCCTCGCGTACGGAGGTGTCGGCGGGCAGCGGCAGAAGAGGCGTCATCCGGCCGACCCTAACGGCCTGGGGAGCGGCACGCGGAGGGCTCGCTGTCGCCCCAGGCCGTCGCCATCAGAGCGGCCGGACCCAGCGCCCCCGCCGTGACCGGGGCCGGACGGAGACGGTCCGGGAGCGGGCCGCCGAAGGGCCGGTGGACCACCGTGACCGGGGCGGACCCGGCGGCCTTCGTGCCCGCGTCGGTGGGCGTGAACCCATACCAGGTTTCAGAAAGGGCTCAAACAGGTCGAATCCTGGGACAATCGCGGTATGGACCGTCTGGACAGGGAAATCCTCGGCATCCTCCAGGAGGACGCCCGGATCTCGTACCGCGATCTGGGCGTACGGGTCGGGCTCAGCGCCAACGCCGCCGCGGACCGGGTGCGCAGGCTGCGCCGCGACGGGGTGATCCGCGGATTCACCGTGATCATCGATCCGGCCGCCGACACCCGCACGGGCCTGGTCGTGTTCATCGACGTGACGCTGCGGATCGACACGACGAACGAGACGTTCGAACGGGCCGTGCTCGCCCTTCCCGGCATCACCGAGGTGGTGCACGTGACCGGCGGCCACGACTACCTCGTCCGGGCCACCGTCGCCGACACCGCCGCCCTGGACGGTCTGCTGCGCAGGCTCAAGCGGGAGGCCGGCGTCGCGCACTCCAACACCCGGGTCGCGCTCAGGGCGGCGCCCGCCCGCTGAGGCCGCCGTCCGGGCCTCGTCCGCCGGCCGGTGCGACTGCCCGGACCGGCGCCCGCCCGGTGACGCTTCGCCTCAGAGGGCTGCCTGCCAGGTGACGGTCGGCGAGCGCGAGCCGTCCTTCTCGCGGCCGTCGTCGGCCACCACCAGCCGCACCGCGGGCCGCCCGTCCGCTCCCACGACCGTCGCGTCCACCTCGACCTCGATCGTCGACACCCCCGTACGCCGGTGCGCGGCGGCGAGCGCGCTCCGCAGCGCGGCGAGCAGCTCTCGCTCCACCGGCTCCCGCACCAGCGCGTCGACGGCTCCGTCGAAGTGCACCGACGGCTGGAAGCCGAGGACGGCGGCGGCGCCCCCGGTCTCCCGCAGCACCCGGCCGCGGAAGGTGGTGGGGGCCTCCGCCGGTGGCTGCTGGAGGGCGAAGATCGCCGTCCGCACCTCCTGGATGGTGGAGTCCAGTTCGTCCACGGCCTGGTCGAGCAGTTCGTCCGTCTCCGGCGAGGGAGCCCTGCGGCGGGTCGACTCCAGCATCATCTCGGTCGCGAACAGCCGCTGGACGACGAGGTCGTGCAGATCGCGGGCGATCCGGTCCCGGTCCTCGTACACCGCGAGCTGTTCCCGGTCGTGCTGCGCGTCCGCCAGGACCAGGGCGAGCGCGGCCTGCGAGGCGAACTGCGTCGCCAGCTGCCGGTCCAGGGGCGTGTACGGGGGGCCGCCGCGCCGCCGGGGCAGGGCGAGGGTGCCGATCAGCCGCCCGCCGCTCTGCAACGGCAGCATCATGCTGGGCCCGAACCGCGATCGCACATGCGTCGTCATCCGCGGGTCGGTCGCCGAGTCGTCGATGAACACCGGCTCGCCGCCCAGCAGTTGGACCAGTATGGGGGAGCCGGGCTCGATGGTCGCGCCGACGATCCCGGCCGGGTCGTCGCGCGTGGACGCGGTGACGATCTCCATGCCGCCCTCCTCGGTCGGCTGGAGGATCACCCCGGCGTTGGCATCGGCGAGCGTCCGGGCCGCCTCGGCGACGGTCATCAACGCGTCGGACGCGTTGCCTCCGGTCAGCAGGGTGGTGGTGACGGCGGCCGCCCCCTCGATCCAGCGTTCCCGCTGCCGGGCCTCCTCGTACAGCCGCGCGTTGCCGATCGCGGTCCCGGCGCGCGAGGCCAGCACCCGCAGCAGCGCCATGTCCGTGTCGGTGAAGCGGCCGGCGAGCTTCTCGGCGAGGTAGAGATTGCCGAAGACCCGGTCCTGGACGCGCAGCGGCGCCCCGAGGAAGGTGCGCATCACCGGATGGCCGGGCGGTACGCCGCTGGAGCGCGGGTCGGCGGGCAGGTCGTCGGAGCGCAGCGGACGCGGGTCGGCGACGAGGGCGCCGAGCAGCCCCGTGTGACCGTCCGGGAAGGCGCCGATGCGGCGGCGCCCGGCGTCGTCGATGCCCGAGGTGAACAGCTCGCTGATGGTGCCGGATCCGGGGTCGAGCACGCCGAGCGCGCCGTACCGGGCGCCGGTCAGGGCGGTCGCCGTGTCCACTATCTGCTGGAGGGTGGCGCGCAGTTCGAGGTCGTTGCCGACGCTCAGCACCGCTTCCAGGAGCGTCGGCAACGGGGACGGCGAACCGTCCGACGGGCCGTCCGCCGCCCTCGGTCCCGGGCCGGGCGAGGGTGCGTCCGGCCCCTCGCCCGGCACTCCCGTGCCCGGACCGGTCGCGGACGGGGCCGTCGGGTCCACGGCTCCCGGGCCGGTCGGGTCCCGGCCGGTCGCGTACTCCGGCTTCGCTGATTTCTCGGTCATGCGTGCACCCCCCTGCGTTGATCAGCAGGCGATCGGGTCGAGAACCAACGGTTCGATCTTCCCGTCCAGCATCGCACCCAGCCCCAGGACGGAGCACACGTCGGGCCGCTCCGCGATGTGCACGGGCACGCCCGTCGCCTTCCGCAGCATCCGGTCGAGACCGGGCAGCAGCGCGCTGCCGCCGACCATCATGATTCCGCAGTCGGTGAGGTCGGCCACCAGATCGGGCGGGCACTCGCGCAGCACCTTGCCGAGACCGTCGAGCACCGAGGTCAGCGGGGCGTGGATGGCCTGCTGGATCGAGGCCGTGTCCACCCGCACCGTACGGGCCAGCCCGGTTGCCACGTCCCGGCCGTGGATCTCGGTCACCGAGGGGCCCCGCGCGGCCAGTCCGGTGCCGCTGAGCGCCAGTTGGAGCGGTCGTACGGACTGGCTCGGCAGCATCAGCTCGTGGTGCTGCCGCAGGTGCTGGATCACCGCGTGATCGATGGCGTCGCCGCCGACCGGTACGCGTACGGCGGTCACGATCGACCCCAGCGAGAGCACCGCGATCTGGGTGGTCGCCGCCCCGCACACCATGATCATGGTGGCGGTCGGCTGCTCGACGGGGAGCCCGCAGCCGACGGCCGCCGAGATCAGGGTGTCGACCAGCTCCACCCGCCGCGCGCCCAGCCCGACCAGGGTCTCCACGGTGGCCCGCTGGGCGAGCGGATCGCTGTCGTGCGGGGTGCAGGCGGCGGCCCGCAGCCGGGGCTTGCGGCGCAACTGGCGGCGGAGCTTCTCGCCGAGCAGCTGACGGAGCATCCGCTGGGCCATCTCGATGTCGATGACGGTGCCGCCGGTGACCGGACGGGCCACCCGGATGTAGTCGGGGGTGCGGCCCGTCATCTGCTCGGCGAGCTCGCCGACCGCGATGAGCGAGCCGGTACGGGTGTTCACGGCGGCGGCACTCGGTTCGTCGACGACGAGCCCCAGCCCCTTGACGTACACACGGGTCCGGGCGGCTCCGAGGTCGACGGCGACATGGCAACGGCGCAACTGCTCAAGACTGACGGTCACGGCGGCTTCTCCCGGGAGCACGGTGTGGGGGTGCCGGCGGCGGCCGGCCCTCCTCGCATCGTGCGCCGTTCGGAGTCAGGCCGCGCGCCGGGTGAGCCGTAGGGGGGACGGGGCCGGTGGAGTGACGGGGCGGGGCGGCGGGAGAGCGCCGCGCGCCGGGTTTGCCCGCCCCCTCTGCGGCGCCCCCGGGCCGGGGCTCACCCGGGCAGCAGCCGCTGGAACAGCCCCCAGGCGAATTCGGCGACATGGCGTTCGCCCGTCCCCGGCGCGGTGATCGCGAGCGCCCACCGGGTCGGCGCCCCGCCCTCCATCGGACGAGCCGGCGGGAAGGCCCGCGCCACCTCGTCCACCGTGGCCGACCAGGGACGCAGATCCTCGACCGCGCGCAGCTCGGGGCCCTCCGCCCCCGCTGCCCTGACCAGCCACTCGTTCCACACGGCCCCGTTCGGCGCGACCATCACCTCGAACCGGAGCTGAGGCCAGAGCGGCACCGGCCACCGCAGCGCCTCGCACTCCAGATCACCGAGCCGGCGGCGCGCCGCCGACTCGGGCTCGCCCAGCACCGAACGGTAACGACGCAGCGCGCCCCGCCCCCGGGGCGCCCGCACCATGGCCTGCCAACGGCGGTTCGCCTCCCGCATCTCGGCGGTCGAGGCGCCCAGCTCCCTCCGGGCCTCCTCGACGAGACCGGGCTGATGGTCGGCCATCCGGCGCAACAGGACGAGCTGGAACTCACGGGGACCGAACGGGATCGGCGTGTTCATGGGGTCGACGGTGCCACGGCCGCGGGGCCCGTCTCGCCCAGCATCCGCCGCAGCAGGTCCCGCAGCGTCGTCCGGTCCGCCTCCGACAGCTCGGCCAGCGGTTCCCGCGCGAAGGTGAGCGAGTCGCGCAGCTCCCGTGCCGTGCGCGTGCCCCGCTCCGTCGGGGCGGCCAGCTTCACCCGGCGGTCGGCCGGATCCGGACGGCGCTCCACCAGGCCCCGCGACTCCAGCCGGTCGACGATCCCGGTGACGTTCGACGGCTCGCACTTCAGCTTCTGGGCGATCCGGCGCATCGGCATCGGCTCCAGCGCGAGCAGCCCGAGGACGCGCGCCTGGGCGCCGGTGAGCGAGTGGGCGGCCGCAGCCTCGTCGTACTCCTCGTAGTAGCGCGCCACGACGGTGCCGATGAGCTCGACGACTTCGAGGGTCAGAGGGTCTGAACGGGTGGTGGCCATGGGATCCAGGATAGCCGCTTACTTGACAACCTGAAATATTCAGGAGCATCTTTGTTTCACGTTCTGAAGTATTTTCGTTCCCGTCGCCCACCGGCCCCGGGACGAAGCCTTCCCCATCCCGTGAGGCATTGAGGAGAACCCGAGCCCATGTCCGCAGCACTTCCCACGACCGGCCGTGAATGGCACCTCGTCGCCCGTCCGCACGGCTGGCCGAAGGCCGAGGACCTCGCGCTGCGGGAGGCCCCGGTCGCCGCTCCCGGCGAGGGCCGTGTCCTCGTCCGCAATCTGTACTTCTCGGTCGACCCCTACATGAGGGGACGGATGAACGACGTGAAGTCGTACACCCCGCCCTTCGCGCTCGACCGCCCCATGGACGGCGGCGCGGTCGGCGAGGTCATCGCCTCGGACGCGCCGGGCTTCGCGGTCGGCGACCACGTGCTGCACGGCCTCGGCTGGCGGGAGTACGCGGAGGTCCCGGCGAAGCACGCGGTGAAGGTCGACCCGTCGCTCGCCCCGCTCTCCGCCTACCTGGGCGTGCTCGGCATGCCCGGCCTCACCGCGTACGCGGGACTTTTCGAGGTCGCCTCGTTCAAGCCGGGAGACGCCGTGTTCGTGTCCGGTGCGGCCGGCGCGGTGGGCAGCCAGGTCGGGCAGATGGCGCGGATCAAGGGTGCCTCGCGGGTCATCGGCTCGGCCGGTTCCGACGAGAAGGTCCGGCTCCTCGTGGAGGAGTACGGCTTCGACGCGGCCTTCAACTACAAGAACGGCCCGGTCGACGAACAGCTGCGCCGGGCCGCTCCCGACGGCATCGACGTCTACTTCGACAACGTCGGCGGCGAGCACCTGGAGGCGGCGATCTCCTCCCTCCACGTGCACGGCCGGATCACCGCCTGCGGCATGATCGCCCAGTACAACGCCACCGAGCCGACCCCCGCCCCGCGCAACCTCGCCCTGATCATCGGCAAGCGGCTGCGCATCCAGGGCATGCTCGTGAACGATCACGAGGCGCTCCAGCCGCGGTTCGTCGAGGACGTCGCCGGATGGCTGGCCTCGGGCGAACTGAAGTACCGCGAGACCGTCGTCGAGGGCATCGAGAACGGCTTCGACGCCTTCCTCGGCCTGCTGCGCGGCGAGAACACCGGAAAGATGATCGTCTCCCTCGTCTGACGGGCGCTCCGGCGCACCCGGCAGGCACGGGCATCGGGCCCGATCCGGACCGCCGCGATCGTGGGCGCGAGTCGCGGCGCACAGCAGGAGGAATCCTCGGAATGACCATGCGTGACATCAACGTTCTCTACACCGCCGTCGCCACCGCCGAGAACGGCCGCGACGGCCGGGTCTCGTCCGACGACGGCAACCTCGACGTCGTCGTCAACCCGCCCAAGTCCATGGGCGGGAGCGGCGCGGGCACCAACCCGGAGCAGCTCTTCGCCGCCGGTTACAGCGCCTGCTTCCAGGGCGCGCTCGGCGTCGTGGCCCGTCAGGAGAAGGCCGACATCTCCGGCTCCACGGTGACCGCCGCGGTGTCCATCGGCAAGACCGCCGAGGGCGGCTTCGGCCTGGAGGTCGCGATCACCGCTGCCATCCCCGACGTCGACGCGGCGACGGCGCGTGCGCTCGTCGAGAAGGCCCACCAGGTGTGCCCGTACTCGAACGCGACGCGCGGCAACATCAAGGTGGACCTGTCGGTCGCCTGACCCCGCCGCACGGCCGTGCGTGACGGCCGGCAGGACGGACGGGCCGCACTCCCGGCCGGGGGGGTGCGGCCCGTTCGGACACCAGTACGCTGACGCCATGCGTGATCTCGGGGCGGGTTTCGGTTACTTGGTGGCGGGGCAGCGATGGGTCGGCCGGCACGGCCGCTGGTTCGGGTTCGGGCTGCTGCCCGGACTCATCACCCTCGTCCTGTACGCGGCGGCCCTGGTCGGTCTCGGCTACGGCGCCGACGACCTGGTGGCATGGGCGACCCCGTTCGCCGACGACTGGTCCTCGCCGTGGCTCGGACTGCTCCGCAACACCCTGACCGTGCTGGTCTTCGCCTTCGGTCTCTTCCTCGCCGTGATCACGTTCACCGCCGTGACGCTGCTGGTCGGCCAGCCCTTCTACGAGTCCCTGTCCGAGGAGGTCGACCGCACGGAGGGCGGCGACGTCCCCGAGTCCGGGCTGCCGCTGTGGCGGGACCTGTGGATCTCCGCCGTCGACAGCGTCCGGATCCTGGTGCGGGTGGGGCTGTACTCGCTGCTGCTGTTCGCCCTCGGGTTCGTGCCGGTGATCGGGCAGACCGTGGTTCCGGTGATCGGCTTCTGCGTCACCGGCTACTTCCTCTCAGAGGAGCTCACGTCCGTCGCGCTCCAGCGGCGCGGCATGGTCCTGAAGGACCGGCTCGTCCTGCTGCGCGGCCGCCGCATGCTGGCCCTCGGCTTCGGCGTGCCGCTGGGGCTGGCCTTCCTCGTCCCGTTCGTCGCCGTGTTCCTGATGCCGGGCGCCGTCGCCGGGGCCACCCTGCTGGTGCGGGACCTGGTGGCGCCCGAGGACGACGGAGACGGCGAGGGCGGCGCGGACGAGGCGGGGAAGGAGGGCGGGGGCGCGGGCCCCGGCGCCGCGGGGGCGGCCCCCGCCCCGCACACCCCCGGCCGGGGCTGACGGGGGAGGGCCGCCCCAGGGCGCCCGGGGCGCCACCCCGGGCCGGTCAGGCGGTGTGCACCTCCAGCGCGGTCCTGACCGCCGACTCCAGGGCCCCCTCGATCCAGGCGGGCTTCACCGAGGTGTGGCAGCCCGCGAAGTGCAGCGGACCCTCGACGGACCGTACGTGCGAGAGCAGTTCGGTGTGCTGGCCCGGGAGCAGCACCGACGCCTCGCCGTACGCGTACGGATCGCGCATCCACGACTGGGTGGCGCCGACGCCCGTGTAGAAGACCTCGACGCGCTGCCCGTACACGTCCTGGACGCCGCCCAGCGCGTGCGGGTAGCGCTCGTCGTCGTCCAGGGAGTCCCACTTCAGTGCGTCGTCGGCCCAGCTGTACGAGGCGAGGACCACGCCGCCCGCACTGCCCTCGACCGGGTGCGACGGCTGGAAGACGAAGCGGTTGGGGTTGTCGGTGACCGATCCGCCGCCGATGACGTGCGCCGCCTCGGGCTGGTTGCGGGCGGTGGCCCGGTACGCCGCGTAGTGCACCTTCTGATTGGGCGGGAGGTGGCCGGACGGCACCGACGGGTGGGCGCCCAGCAGCGAACCGTCGGCCGGCGCCCTTCCCAGCCGGTAGGCGTCGTACAGACCGGGCCTGATCCGGTCCAGCTCCCTCTTCCAGTCCTTCTCCTCGAACTCCCACCAGCGGCGGCTGAATTCGAGCAACACCTTGGTCGCCGCGTCGTAGTGGATCTCGGTGATGGCGCGCCGCTTCCCGTACGACAGCAGAGGGCTGACGGGGATGTGGCGCAGCCCGGAGAACGGCACGGTGACGATGGCCCGGTCGCCGGTGAACGTCTCGCGCACCAGCGGTCTGCCGTCGCGGCCCTCGGAGACCGTCTCGATCCGGACGCCGTTCTTCCCGTGGCTGATCCGGGTGGCCCGGCGGTCCAGCCGCACCAGGTCCCTGACCTTCTCGTACATCGCGTCGGCGAGCGTGCCGGTGCCGCCCGGCAGTTCGAAGAACGCCGTGTTCGGGCTGATCAGCGACGCCCCGATGAAGCTGTGCACGAAGGAGAGGTGGAGGCGCGAGGTGAGGTTCTCGACCGTGCCGACGAGGTCGACGGTGCGCTCGTCGAGCTTGGCCGCCTCGGTCAGGAAACGGAACATCGACCAGTGCCCGTAGCGCTGGACGACCCGCGCCCAGCCCTCGACGAGGGCGCGGCCCTCCTTGCCCTCGAACTCCTTCCGTACGGGCGCGAACGCCTCCCGCAGGATCGTGGCGGCGGGCTTGTCCTCGAAGGGCGCCGGGACGCCGAACGAGCGGTTGATCGCGCGTGGCCGGGCCGCGTAGTCCGCCTTGCGCATCCGGATGCCGTTGACGGTGATCCAGGTGTGGTTGACCGGGCGGCCCCCGGCGTCGACGTCGACCAGATGGAAGCGGCGGCGCTTCAGCCCGAGCCCGTCGATGAGCCCGGTGACCAGCGGATGGCTGTCCGGGATCCGCATCGCTCCGGCCTCGGCGTACTGCTTCGGGTCGGCGAACGGTGCCCTCGCGTGCTCGTGGCCGCCCCGGCGGAACGTTTTGACGCGGCCGCCGACGCGGTTGCCGTTCGCCTCGATCACGGTGACGGTGTGCCCGGCCTCGCGGAGCAGCCGGGCGGCGGTCAGCCCGGCCGGGCCCGCGCCGACGACCAGCACCTTCTTGGGGGGCTTGCGACCGCGCGGCAGGCCCTTGGACAGCAGGACGTCCTTGTAGTGCGGGATCAGCGACCGATCGTCCTCGCCCCGCACCAGGACGGCGCGGGCGACGTCCAGGCAGGTGGCCCAGTCCGATCCGGCCGCCGCGGGCGCGAGCGCGGCGTTGGACGCGGCGTCCACGGCGGACGCGGCGCCCGCGGCGGCGGGAGCGGCGGCGCTCGCGGGACCGGCGGCCGCGGCGAGCACGGCGGCGCCGGCCGCGGCACCCGCGATCACGCGGCGGCGGGAGGGCGGCTCGGAGGGCGGCGCGGGCGACGGGCCGCAGGCGCGCCCGGCGGGCGTGCCGCAGGAGAGTCCGGTGGGTTCGGAAGTCATGCGCCCACCCTGGTCCGCCCCTCGTCCCGAACGCCCGCGGGCCGCCCGGAAATCACCCGCAGGTGTGTCCCAACTCCCCCGTCACGGTGATGACTTGGCGCGTCGTGCTATGGCCGGGCGTTCTCCCCGCCGTCCGCCCGCGCCGGACGCAGCAGCGCCAGGAAGTCCCGGAACGCGGCGGGCATGTCCACCGTGTCCGGATCCAGCAGCCACTGGTACTGGAGCCCGTCCATCACCGCCACCAGCAGCGGCGCCGCGCGCTCGGGCGTCAGTCCGCCCGGCAGCCGCTCGCCGAACTCCGCGCGCAGCATCGCCGCCATGGTCGCGCGGGTCTGCGTGTAGCGGACGGTGAAGAACTCCCGGGCCGGGTGGCCCTCCGTCACGCTCTCGCCGAGCAGTGCCGAGAACGTCTGGACGATCCCGGGCCGCATCGCGTTGTACTCCACGAGCGAGTCCAGCAGTTCGGTCCGCCAGGTGCCGTCGTTGCGGGTGGTGCCGCCGGGGTCCCACTGGTCGCGCTCCTCCAGCACGGCGATGAGCAGCGCCTCCTTGGTCGGGAAGTAGTGCAGCAGCCCCTGCTGGCTGAGGCCGACCCGCTCGGCGACGGCGTTCAGCGAGGCGCCGCGGTATCCGCGCTCGGCGATCACCTCGAACGCGGCACGGAGAATCTCCGCCCGCCGCTCCGCGCCCCTGGCCCGCGCCATCGCCCCGGCCCCTTTCGGTGCTGCGTCCGCCCCGGCGCCCTTTACGGACATGCGTGCCGAATGTCCGTCCCGGTGTACCGGTCCCGTCCCGAGGACCGTACGCCATTCCCGCGCATCACGGAAAAGTAACGAAACCTACTGCTCAACCGGTCGGGGGGCGAGGATGGAAAACGGCACTGTCAGGACATCGACGAGAGGTACGGCCGTGGCAGAAGCGTCCGCCCCCATCCACCCCGACGCGGCCCGGGAGGCCGCGGTCGAGAAGGCGCTGGCCGCCCTCGGCCTCGACGACAAGACCCGGCTGCTGGCCGGGCAGGACATGTGGTCGCTGCCCGCGCTCCCCGCCGTCGGCCTGCGCTCCCTGGTGATGTCCGACGGGCCCATCGGCGTCCGGGGGGCCGCCTTGAGCGCCGACGACCCGTCCGTCGCGCTGCCCTCGCCCACCGCGCTCGCCGCGACCTGGGACCCGGACCTCGCCCGCCGGGCCGGCCGGCTGCTCGCCCAGGAGGCCCACCACAAGGGGGTGCACGTCCTCCTCGCCCCGACGGTGAACCTCCACCGGTCCCCGCTCGGCGGGCGCCACTTCGAGGCGTACAGCGAGGACCCGTACCTCACCGGCGAGATCGGCACCGGTTACGTGCGCGGCGTGCAGGACGGCGGCGTCGGCACCACCGTCAAGCACTTCGTCGCCAACGACGCCGAGACCGACCGCTTCACCGTCGACAACGTCGTCTCCCCGCGAGCCCTGCGCGAGATCTACCTCGCCCCGTTCGAACGCATCGTCAAGAACGCCCACCCCTGGGGCATCATGTCCGCCTACAACCAGGTCAACGGCTCCACCATGACCGAGCACCGCTACCTCCAGAACGCGGTGCTGCGCGGCGAATGGGGCTTCGACGGCTGCATCGTCTCCGACTGGCTGGCCGCCCGCTCCACCGTCGCCGCCGTCCGCGGCGGACTCGACGTCGCCATGCCGGGGCCGAAGACCGTGTACGGCAAGGCGCTGGCCGACGCCGTACGGGCCGGGGAGGTCGAGGAGGCCGTCGTCGACGGGGCGGTGCGCAACGTACTGCGGCTCGCCGCCCGCGTCGGCGTCCTGGACGGCGCGCCGCCCGCCGTCGGCCAGGACGACCGGCCCGAGCCCGTCGACGGGGACGCGCTGGCCCGGGAGATCGCCCGCCGCTCCTTCGTCCTGGTGCGCAACGAGCCCGTCGCGAGCACCGGCCGCGCCGCGCTCCCCCTCGACCCGGCGGCCGTCCGCAAGGTGGCGCTCAGCGGGGCGCTCGCCCGGGACGCCCGGGTCCTCGGCGGCGGCTCCGCCCAGGTCTTCCCGCGCCATGTCGTCCCACCGCTGGACGGCCTCGCCGCCGCCCTTCCCGAAGGCGTCCTCGACTACCGCGTCGGCGCCGACCCGAACGACGAACTCGTCCCCGCCGCGAAGGGATTCGAGCTCAGGGCCGTGTGCTACGACGCCTCCGGCACCATCCTCGCCGCGGCCCCGCTGCACGACGGCACCGTGCAGTGGACCGGCGACGACCTGCCCCGGGGCGTCACCCGCGAGACGCTGCACAGTGTCGAGATCACCGGCACCTTCGTCCCGCGCGACAGCGGCGAGCACGTCTTCGGCACCCGCGGTACCGGGGCGTTCCGCCTCACCGTCGCGGGCGAGACCCTGTACGACGAGGTCCACCGGGTCACCGGCTCCGCCGACCCCGGCGAGGCGTTCTTCGGCAACCCGCTGGAGCGCGGCCGGACCGTCCTCACCGCGGGCGAACCCGTCGAGGTCTCGCTGCGGCAGGTCCCCGACACCCTGGGCGACGACGCGGCCATCCCCGGCGTCTCGTTCTCCTTCTGCCACCTCGGCCCGCGCCGCGAACCGGCCGAACTGATCGCCGAGGCCGTCGAGGCGGCCCGTACGGCGGACGCGGCGGTCGTCGTCGTCGGCACCACCGAACGCGTCGAGTCCGAGGGCTTCGACCGCACCTCCCTGAAGCTCCCCGGCCACCAGGACGACCTGGTCAGGGCCGTGGCCGCGGTCAACCCGCACACAGTCGTGATCGTCAACTCGGGTTCCCCGGTCGAGCTCCCGTGGCGCGACGAGGTCGCCGCGGTGCTGCTCGGCTGGTTCCCCGGCCAGGAGGCCGGCCACGCTCTGGCCGACGTGCTGCTCGGCGCCGAGGAGCCGGGCGGGCGCCTGCCCACCACCTGGCCCGTCGCGCTCGCCGACGTCCCGGTCTCGAACACCACCCCCACCGACGGCGAACTCCACTACGACGAGGGCGTCTTCGTCGGCTACCGGGCCTGGGACCGGGCCGGGGCCGCGCCCGCGTACCCGTTCGGCCACGGGCTCGGCTACACCACCTGGGAGTACGAGGGCCTGACGGCCGCCCCGGAGTGCGTCACCGTCCGCCTCCGCAACACCGGCACCCGCCCCGGCGCCGAGACCGTCCAGGTCTACGTCGCCCCGCACTGCCGCACCGCCGACCGCCCCGCCCGCCGGCTGGCCGGTTTCGCACGCGTCGAGGCCGCGCCGGGCGAGTCGGCCGAGGTGGTGATCCCGGTCGACCGGCGCGCGTACGAGATCTGGGACGAGGAGGCATACGACTGGCACTCCGTCCCCGGCAGGTACGAGGTGCGGGCGGCCCACTCCCTCGACGACGTACGCCTGACGGCCGCCGTGGACGTCGACGCGTAGCGGAACCCGTTCCGGCACGCCCGCGCTCCGGCGGTCTTGGTGTGCGGGCCCGCCGGACCGCTCCCGTCACGGCATCTCAGCGTGCCCCGAACCCGTACACCGTCGTCGAGACGAACTCCTCGCCGGGCCGCAGCACCGTGCTCGGGAACCCGGGCCGGTTCGGGGAGTCCGGGAAGTGCTGCGTCTCCAGCGCGATCCCGGCGCACGGCCCGAACGGCCGCCCGTCGAAGTGGTCCGCCGTGTACAGCTGGAGCCCCGGCTCCGTCGTGGTGACGGTCAGGAAGCGGCCCGACCTCGGGTCGTACAGCTCGGCCGCCGGACCCGCGCCGGGTTCGTCCAGCACGAAGTTGTGGTCGTAGCCGGGCCCGAGCTTCTTCGGCTCGCGGAAGTCGAACCGCGTCCCGTCCACCGGCAGGAACTCGCCCGTCGGCAGCGACTCGCCGTCCACGGGCGTGATCCGCCCGGCCACGATCCGCAGCACCTGCCCCAGCGCGTCTCCGCTCTCGGCGTCCGTGCCTGCCCCCGTACCCGCCTCCCTGACCGTGGCCGGGCCGACGCCCGCGAGGTTCCAGTACGTGTGATTCGTCAGGTTCAGCACGGTCGGGGCGTCCGTCGCCGCCCGGTACGCGATCCGCAGTGCCCCGCCCTCGTCCAGGGTGTACGCCGCCGAGACCGTCAGGCGCCCCGGGAACCCCTCCTCGCCGTCCTCCGAGACCAGGGACAGCTCCACACCCTCGGCGACCTCCCGTGCCCGCCACACGCGCTTGTCGAAGCCCCTGGCGCCGCCGTGCACATGATTGCGCCCCTCGTTGCGCGTGAGCCGGTGCGTGCGCCCGTCCAGTTCGAAACACGCCCCGCCGATCCGGTTCGCGTACCGCCCGACCAGCGCGCCCATGTACGGACCGGGGAACGCCTCGTACCCGGCGGGATCCGGCAGCCCGAGCGCCACCTCCGCCCGCACCCCGTCCCGGTCGGGCACCTCCACCGACTGCACGATGCCGCCGTACGTCAGCACGCGTACCCGCGTGCCGTCCCGCTCCAGCGTCCAGCGGTGCACGACGGTGCCGTCCGCCAGGGTGCCGAACTCCTCCGCACGGACCACCGTGCCCGAACTCCTGTCCATGATCGCCAACCTTACGACCCGGGGAGCAAGAGGGAGCGGGCTCCCGGCTCGAAGACCGCCGCTCGCGCACCCTTCCGCCCCGCATGCCCTCCCGAGCACCTGTCCGGCCCCGCGCCCTTTGCCGGGCTCAGGCCGGAGGCCGCTCCGCCGTGACGTTCCGGTACGCGATCTCCGCCAGCCGGGCCTGCCCGTCGCGCCCGGGATGGAACCAGTCCCACTGGCTCAGCTGCGCCCCGGTGAACGGGTACGCGAAGACCGCCCCGCCGTCGTAACGGCACCGCGTGTCCTTCGCGCACACGTCCCGCAGCACCTCGTTGTACGCCACGACGCGCTTCCGTACCGAGGCCCGCCTGGCCACGGCCTCCGCGCCCATGTCGTCCGGGTCGCTCAGCATCGACCGGCAGACCCCCAGGCTCCAGATCCGCTTGACCAGCTCTTTGTCCCGCCCCGTCGACCAGAGCCGCATGAGATCCGGCACGCTCGACACATACACCTGCGCCTTGGGCGCCCCGGCGCGCAACTGGCGCATCGCCGTCTCGAAAGAAGAACGGAAATCGGCCACCGGCGTCATGTACCGGGCCGAGTCCCGGCAGGCGTCGTTGGCGCCGATCATCACCGTCACCAGCTCCGGCTTCTCCTTCGTGGCCAGCACCATCTGCTCCGGCAGCTGCGCGATCCTGGCCCCCGTCCGGGCGTGGTTCCAACTGCGCGCGGCGGCCCCCGGCTCGCCGAGCAGCCGCACCGCGAGACTGCGCACCATGTTGTCCGTGCCAGTGGCCCAGGACACCTCCGGACAGTCCGTCAGCACCGAACAGGCGTCGAAGCCGCGCGTGATGGAATCCCCGACGGCGGCCAGCGACTTCGGGCTGCGGTCCCAGACCGGACCGGCCGCAGGCGGCGTCCGCTTCCCGGCCGCCGCCCCCTTCGGCGTACCGTCCCCGTCGGAGTCGCAGCCCGACAGCACGGCGGAGCCCAGCACCGCGACCGCTGCCAGGACGGCGGTCGCGATCCGCGGGCGGCGACGGGCGGAACGGTCCTGCATGCTGTGGTCCCCTCGGTCGTGCCCCCGGCATTCCCTGGTGGCACCGGATGGCGGGCCCGGGTGCCCCGCGGGGCCAGGGCGAATGATGTGCCCGGACCGACCGTACGTCACACCCCGGGCGTCGTGTCGCGGTAGCTTTTCCTCGTCGAACCAGCGGCGCGTTCCCACGCCCGGCTCCACTCGGGTGGCTTTCCGTAAATCACACCACGTCACATACTGTCCCTTTTCAGGAGATTCACCCCGATGCTGTTTACTGATGACAACCTCGGGATCCGGCCGAGAAGTGACGGTTCGGGCGCGAGGCAGCTGGGGAAGGCGAACTTCGTCCCACACTGGAGGTCCCGGTGACGACACGTGGAGTCCTGTACGTTCACTCCGCACCGCGCGCGCTCTGTCCCCATGTCGAATGGGCGGTGGCCGGTGTCCTCGGTGTACGCGTGCAGCTGGACTGGGTCCGGCAACCGGCCGCGCCCGGCACCTGGCGGTCCGAGTTCTCCTGGCAGGCCCGGCCGGGCACCGCGTCGAAGCTGGCCTCCGCGTTGCGCGGCTGGGACATGCTGCGCTTCGAGGTGACGGCGGAGCCGAGCCCCAAGACCGAGGGCGAGCGCTACAGCTCCACGCCCGAACTGGGCATCTTCCACGCCGTCACCGGCATGCACGGCGACATCCTGGTGCCCGAGGACCGGCTGCGCGCGGCGCTGGCGAGGTCCATGCGGGGCGAGAGCGATCTGCAGGAAGAGATCGCCAAACTGCTCGGCAAGCCGTGGGACGACGAGCTGGAACCCTTCCGGCACGCGGGCGAGGGCGCGCCGGTGCGGTGGCTGCACCAGGTGGTGTGACGGCCGCGCGAGCCGGAGGCGGTTCCTCCGGACGCCCGTGGCGGGACGGCTGCTCCGGACGTCTGTGACAGGACGGCTGCTGCGGACGCCCATGACAGGACGGTCTCTTCGCACGTCCGTGACGGGGTGCCCCTTCCGGAAATCCGTGACGGGGCGTCTCCTCCGGACACCCGTACAACGCGAGAGCCCGCCTCCCACAGGGGGAGGCGGGCTTCGTCGTATGTCCCGGCCGGGGCCGGGCACCGTCGCGGGTCAGACGCTGCGGAACGCCAGGACGACGTTGTGGCCGCCGAACCCGAACGAGTTGTTGATCGCGGCGATGGACCCCTCGGGCAGCGGTCGCGGCTCGTCGCGCACGATGTCCGCCTCCACCTCCTCGTCGAGGTGGTCCACGTTGATCGTCGGGGGAGCCGTGCGGTGGTGCAGCGCCAGGACCGTGGCCACGGTCTCGACACCGCCCGCGCCACCGAGGAGGTGACCGGTCATCGACTTCGTCGCGGAGATCGCGACATGGTCGAGGTCGTCGCCGAGGATCTTGCGCAGCGCCTTCAGCTCCGCGATGTCGCCCTGCGGCGTCGACGTGGCGTGCGCGTTGAGGTGCACGACCTCGGACGGCTTGAGGTCCGACTGGTCCAGCAGGTTCTGCAGCGCGGCGGCGATGCCGCGACCGCTCGGTTCGGGCTGCGCGATGTGGTGGGCGTCCGCGGACAGGCCCTGGCCCAGCACCTCGCAGTAGACCTTGGCGCCGCGCGCCGCGGCGTGCTCCGCGGACTCCAGGACGACGACGCCGGCGCCCTCGCCGAGCACGAAACCGTCACGGCCGGTGTCGTACGGACGCGACGCCTTCTGCGGCTCGTCGTTGTTCTTGGACATCGCCATCATGTTGGCGAACGCGGCGATCGGCAGCGGGTGGATCGCGGCCTCGGTGCCACCGGCGAGGACCACGTCGGCACGGCCGGTACGGATCATCTCGATGGCGTACCCGACCGCCTCGGCGCCGGAGGCGCAGGCGGAGACCGGAGTGTGCACACCGGCCTGGGCGTTGACCTCCAGGCCGACGTTGGCCGCCGGGCCGTTCGGCATGAGCATGGGCACGGTGTGCGGGGAGACGCGGCGTACGCCCTTCTCCTTCAGCACGTCGTACTGGTCGAGCAGGGTGGTCACGCCGCCGATGCCGGAGGCGACGACCGCGCCCAGCCGCTCGGGCCGGACCGAGCCGTCCTCACCGGCCTTGCCGGTGAAGCCGGCGTCCGCCCACGCCTCGCGGGCCGCGATCAGCGCGAACTGCGCCGAGCGGTCCAGCTTGCGGGCGAGCGGGCGGGGCAGGACGTCGCCCGGGTCGACGGCCGCGACGGCCGCGATCCGGACGGGCAGTTCAGCGAAACGTTCGCCCTCAAGAGGCTTGACGCCGGAACGACCGGCCATCAGACCTTCCCAGGTCGACGCCGAGTCGCCACCCAGCGGAGTGGTTGCGCCGATACCGGTGACGACCACGGTGCGATTGGTCGAGCTCACTGGAAAATCTTCTCCACGTGTAGAGGGTCGTGAATCAGCGGCGCCACCGCCGGGTGGCGACACAGGTACCGGGCCCGTCAGCCCTGGTGCTTGAGGATGTAGTCGGCAGCGTCACCGACCGTCTTGAGGTTCTTGACGTCCTCGTCGGGGATCTTCACGTCGAAGCGCTCCTCGGCGGCGACGACGACCTCGACCATGGACAGCGAGTCGACGTCCAGGTCATCGGTGAAGGACTTGTCCAGCTGGACGTCCTCGACCGGGATACCGGCGATCTCGTTGACGATCTCGGCGAGACCCTTGACGATCTCTTCCTGGGTGGCGGCCATGTTGGCGCTCCTTCACATGTTTCTGCGGGGTTCGGACGTCCGGGCCGAATGGCCTGGTGTGTCTAGGGGAGGGTAACGACCGTCGCGGCGTACACGAGACCCGCCCCGAAGCCGATGATGAGCGCGGTGTCGCCGCTCTTGGCCTGACCGGTCGCCAGAAGCCGCTCCATCGCGAGCGGAATCGAGGCGGCGGACGTGTTGCCGGTGGTCTCCACGTCACGGGCGACCGTGACGTGCTCCGGCAGTTTGAGGGTCTTCACCATCGAGTCGATGATCCGCATGTTGGCCTGGTGCGGAATGAAGACGTCCAGGTCTTCCGGGCTGATCCCGGCCGCGTCCAGCGCCTGCTGCGCGACCTTCGCCATCTCGAAGACGGCCCAGCGGAAGACCGCCTGGCCCTCCTGCGTGATGGCCGGGAACTTGACATTGCCCTGGGAGTCGAGCGGCAGCTGGGAGACGTCGCCGATGTGGAACTCGTTCCACGGCACGGTCTGCTTGATCGTGCCGGCCTTGTCGCCCTCGGATCCCCACACGGTCGGGCCGATCGCGGGCTCCTTGGACGGACCGACGACGACGGCGCCCGCGCCGTCACCGAACAGGAAGGCCGTCGCCCGGTCCTCCAGGTCGGTCAGGTCGCTCAGCCGCTCCACGCCGATGACGACGACGTACTCCGCGGAGCCCTCGACGACCATGCCCTTGGCGAGCGTCAGGCCGTAGCCGAATCCGGCGCAGCCCGCCGAGATGTCGAACGCGGCGGCCTTGTCGGTGCCCAGCTTGTCGGCGATCTCGGTGGCGATCGCGGGCGTCTGCGCGAAGTGCGAGACGGTGGAGACGACCACGGCACCGACCTGGTCCGGACCGATCCCGGCGTCCGCGAGGGCCTTCCCGGCCGCCTCCACGGACATCGCGGAGACGGTCTCCTCGTCGTTCGCCCAGTGGCGGGTGACGATGCCGGAGCGCGAGCGGATCCACTCGTCGGACGAGTCGATCTTCTCGAGGATCACCTCGTTGGGCACGACACGGGTCGGGCGGTAGCCGCCGACGCCCATGATCCGCGCGTACGGAGCGCCCTGGGCGGGCTTGATCTTCGACATGCTCTCGGGCTCCTTAGGCGCCCGCGTGCTCGATGAGGAGCGCGCGAGCCGCTTCGAGGTCGTCAGGGGTCTTCAGCGCGAGCGTCTGCACACCGGGCAGGGCGCGCTTGGCGAGCCCCGTGAGCGTGCCGCCGGGGCAAGCCTCGATGAGCGCCGTGACGCCCATCTCCCTGAAGGTCTCCATGCACAGGTCCCAGCGGACCGGGTTCGCCACCTGGCCGACCAGCCGGGAGACGACCTCGTCACCGGTCGCCACGGACCTGCCGTCGGCGTTCGACACGTACGTCACGGTCGGGTCGCTGATCTTCAGCTCCAGCGACGCCTCGCGCAGCCGCTCGACGGCGGGAGCCATGTGGCACGTGTGGAAGGCACCGGCGACCTTGAGGGGCACCACCCGGCGCACTCCCTCCGGCTTGTCCTCGGCCAGCGCGGCCAGCTGCTCCGCGGTGCCGGCGGCGACGATCTGGCCGCCCCCGTTGACGTTCGCCGCGGTCAGCCCGAGCATCTCCAGATGCGGGACCGTGACCTCCGGGTCGCCGCCGAGCAGCGCCGCCATGCCGGTCTCGGTGATCGCGGCGGCGTCGGCCATGGCGAGCCCACGGGCCCGTACGAGACGGAGCGCCGCCTCGTCGCCGATGACCCCGGCGAGCGCCGCGGCGGTGATCTCACCCACGCTGTGACCGGCGACGATGTCGGGCGATGCGTCGAGCGCGGCGGCGGAGAGCAGACCGGCTGCGACCAGCAGCGGCTGCGCCACCGCGGTGTCGCGGATCTCCTCCGCGTCGGCCTTCGTGCCGTAGTGGACGAGGTCGAGCCCGATGGCCTCGGACCAGGCCGCGACGCGGTCGGCGGCGCCGGGGAGATCGAGCCAGGGGGTCAGGAAGCCGGGCGTCTGAGCGCCTTGGCCGGGAGCGACGAGTACGAGCACCCTCACACTCTCTCTTGTGAACGGTTCGCCACGCCCGTGAGGACAGGGACGAAGAACCGTAGGGGGAATTGTTGACGTTCGACAAAAGTCTAGGTCTGCGTATCCCCAGCAGCCAGGCGCCCCAGAATCAGGGCGATTCGCAGAGTGAACGCCGAGCGGACATCCGATGGCGACCATCCGGTGACGTCAGTCACACGTCGGAGCCGGTAGCGCACGGTGTTGGGGTGGACGAACAGCATGCGTGCCGCGCCCTCCAGACTGCTCGCCTGCTCCAGATACACACTCAGCGTCTCCAGCAGGGCGGAGCCCGCTTCCTCCAGCGGTCTGTAGATCTCCTCCACCAGTTGGTCCCGCGCGGCGGGGTCGCCCGCCATCGCGCGCTCCGGCAGCAGATCGTCGGCGAGCACCGGGCGCGGCGCGTCCTGCCAGGCCCGGCACGCCTTCAGCCCGGCCGCCGCCGCCTGCGCGGACCGGGTGGCCGCCAGCAGGTCGGGGACCACCGGACCGGCGACGACCGGCCCCGCCGCGTACGGCCCGATCAGCGCCTTCGCGACCTGCAGCGGATTGTCGCTGCCGCCCGCGATGACCACCAGGCGGTTGCCCAGCACCCCGGTCAGGACCTGGAGCTTGGCGTGCCGGGCGGCGCGCCGGATGGCCTCCACGGTCAGCTCGCTGTCGCCGTCCGGGGCCGTGCCGAGGACGACGCAGACGTGCTCCGGCGAGTTCCAGCCGAGCGCCGCGGCACGCGACACGGCACCCTCGTCGGCCTCGCCGGACAGCACCGCGTTCACGACGAGCGATTCCAGCCGCGCGTCCCAGGCGCCACGGGCCTCCGCGGCCTGCGCGTACACCTGGGCGGTGGCGAAGGCGATCTCCCGCGCGTAGACGAGCAGCGCCTCACGCAGCGCCGACTCGTCACCGGGCGCGGCGACCTCCTCGATCGCGGCCTCCATGACCTCGATCGTGGTGCGCACCATCTCGACGGTCTGCCGCAGGGTGATTGCCCGGGTCAGCTCGCGCGGCGCGGTGCCGAACACATCGGTGGAGATCGCCTGCGGGGTCTCCGGATGCCGGAACCACTCGGTGAACGCCGCGATCCCGGCCTGGGCCACCAGGCCGATCCAGGACCGGTTCTCCGGGGGCATCGCCCGGTACCACGGCAGCGTCTCGTCCATGCGGGCGATCGCGTTGGCGGCCAGGCGGCCGGAGGACTGCTCCAGCCGCTTCAGGGTCGCGGCGTGCAGGTGGGCGTCGTGCGCAGCGGGCTGCTCAGGATCGGGTCGGGACACGCACACAAGACTGCCTTATCCGGCCACGTGCTCGGAGGGCCGGGGCGGTGGCGGGTCGGTGGCGGGTCGTACGGCGGGGCCGCGAGGCCGCAGGTCCGCGCGGCGGGCGCGGCCCGTACAGGCTTCAACACCGGTTTCCGTAGCGGGGTTCTGTACCGGGGTTGCGTACCGGCATCCGGACGGAGGGGCGAATCGTGATTCGTGACGGGCTACCGTGGGCGGGTGATCTCCGTACAGCGTTCCGAGGACCGGTTCCGGGGCGGGGACGAGGCGGCCGGCATCGAGACGCGGCACGCCTTTTCCTTCGGTTCCTTCTACGACCCCGACAACGTGCGCTTCGGCCCGGTCGTGGCCTGCAACGAGGAACGGCTGGCCCCCGGTGCGGGCTTCGACGAACACCCGCACAGCCACACGGAGATCGTCACCTGGGTCGTCGAGGGCGAGCTGACCCACCGCGACTCGACCGGCCGTGCCACGGTCGTACGGCCCGGCGGCCTCCAGCACCTGAGCGCCGCGGCGGGCGTCCGCCACGTCGAACGCAACGACCGGGACCGGCCGCTGACGTTCATCCAGATGTGGCTGACCCCGCTGGAGCCGGGCGGCGACCCCGCGTACACGACCCTCCCGGAGCTCGCCGACGACACCCCGTACGCCGTCCCGGCCGCGGGCGCCGGGCTGCACGTGCGCAGACTGGCCGCGGGGGAGCGCGCGGCAGTGCCGGACGCGGCGCGGGTGTACGTCCACGTGGTGGCCGGCACGGTCCGGATCGGCGATGAGGAGGGCCCGGAACTCGGCGTCGGCGACGCGGCGCGGATCACGGGCGAGACGGGTCTGGGGCTGACGGCGACGGCGGGCCCGACCGAAGAGGAACCGGCCGAGGTGCTGATCTGGGAACTGCCCGCCTGAATCCCCGGGCCGGTCAGGAGGTCAGGCCGATCACCCGGAGCCGTCCCCGCCCGGGCCGCCCGACGCGAGCGCCTGCGCGCCGGTGCCGGGGCTCCAGCCGGATCACGGCCGGAGCAGGCCGCTGATCTCCGCCTCGGTGAGGGCACGGTCGAAGACCATGACGTCCTTGATGCCGCCCGGGAAGTGATCGACCGGCCTCCTGCCGTATCGGGCGCGGCCGATGACGAAGGGCCCCTCGGACACGATCAGGATCCTGTCGCGGACCGAACCCTCCTGGACGCCGTTCACGAAGAGACGCAGCTCCCCGGCGAAGCTGTCGCAGACACCGGTCAGGTGGGTCCATTCACCGGCGACCGGCTCGGTCCTCGAAGTGACGCGCAGATCCGGGCGGGCGAAGGCCCAGCGGCCTTCGTCGGAGGAGTACTGGAGGTAGAAGCCGCTGGTCTCCTCACCGTCCTGGCTGACCGCGGTGACGAAGTGCGGGGGGATCACACCGAGCCGGACCCATGCGCTGACGGTGAAGCTGCCGCGCGCGGTGTCGATCACCGCGGAATCGGTGGCCACTTCACTGCTGAACCCGTTGAACTCGGCGCCCTCACCGTGGCTCGTACCCCACCTGACCGCCGTGGCCGTGGCGTGGTGGCGTCCGGTGATGTCCATCGCCCGTACTCCGGAACGTTCGTCGAGCCGCCAGGCCCCGACGGGGCGAGGCCCCGCGGGCACCGGCCCGGAGCCGGTCCCGGGCACGGACCTGAGCGCGGGCTCGAACTCGTACCCGGGCACGGACCCCGCAGGTACCGGCGCGGGCCCAGGCACCGGCCCGGACTCGGATATGGAGGACGGAGCCACGGGGGCCGCCACCTTCTCGTAGGCTCCGGCAGCGCTGCCCGGAACCTGGGAGGCGGCCGGGGCCGTCGCGTCGCGGCGTACGGACCAGCGGGGGTCACCCGGCGCGGGTGACTGCCCGCCGGACGCCACCGACGAGGAGAGCCGCATCCCGCTGTACTGGGTGAACATCTCCGCGAGGGTGGCGCGCCGCGTGGGCACGCCGGCCTGTCCGTCGGCGGCCGAGTGGTCGGCCGCCGGTATGTGACCGGCCCAGGGAACGGCCGGGGCCACCCGCCGGAGGATCTGCTGCGGAGTGGGGCGGAGCGCCGGTTCCTTGGCCAGACAGTCGGCCAGCAGGGCACGCAGCGCGGGGTCCGGGACGGCCTCCAGGTCCGGGGCCTCGTGCACGATGCGGTAGAGCATGACGGGCGCCGACCCCACGCCGAACGGACCAACGCCGATGGCTGCGAAGGCCAGCACCGCGCCCAGGGAGAAGACATCGCTGGCCGCGGTGATCTGGCCGCCGTTGACCTGCTCGGGGGACATGAAGCCCGCCGAGCCGATGGTGACCCCGGTCCTGGTGAGGCTGGTGGCGTCGAACGCCCGGGCGATACCGAAGTCGATGACGCGCGGGCCGTCGTCGGCGAGCAGCACGTTGGAGGGCTTCAGATCGCGGTGCACCAGCCCGGCCCGGTGGATGGAGACCAGGGCTTCGGCCAGGCCCGCAGCCAGCGCGGCCAGCGTCACCGGCGGCAGGACCCCCTGGTCGGCGATCACCTGGTGGAGCGAAGGACCGGCGATGTAGCTGGAGACCATCCAGGGCTGTTCGGCCTCCGTGTCGGCGTCGATCACCGGGGCGGTGAAGGCTCCCCCGACCGCTCGCGACGCCTGAACCTCGCTACGGAACCGGGCCCGGAACTCCGGCTCGTGCACCAGCGACGCGTGCACCATCTTGATCGCCACGGACCGCCCGCTCGGTGAACGCCCCAGGAAGACCCGCCCCATCCCGCCTTCGCCCAGGCGACCCACCACCCGGTAGTCACCCAGGAAGCTCGGATCCCCTTGCTCCAACGGCTGCACCACGACGAACCCCTCCCGCGCACACTTACGACCTGGGGAGCAATAGGGAGCGGGCTCCCGACGCCCTGCGACTCCGCCTCCCGCGTTGTCGTCGGTCACCGACGCTCTGCGTCGCCTCCCTCCTCCGCCTTGGATTCGAAGCCGCATGACGCCGCTCGCTGATCCACTCCCTATTGTTCCCCAGGTCGTTACCGGACCGCCGCAGCTTACGACCTGGGGAGCAGTAGGGAGCGGGCTCCCGACGCCCTGCGACTCCGCCTCCCGCGTTGTCGTCGTGCCGCAAGGACTATCCGGGTCCCCGGTTCGGCGTGGTCCAGGTGCCAGCGCAGGGACTCGGCCAGGTAGATCTCTCGCACCGACAGGTCCGCGGCCAGGCCCCGACCGGACATCAGCGCGTTTCCCGCCTGGAACATGTAGTCGGTGTGGCAGGCCGCTTCCACCCGGCGCCGGGCGATGTCGAAGCGGCTCTGGCTGTTGCGGGAGACGTAGAGCGGTTCGACGGCGCACAGCCGCAGCAACAGCCGTGCCAGTACGGCAGTCAGTTTGTTGTGCTCGGCGGTCTCCAGGCCGGCCCATGCGGGCGCGGCCGTGGCGCCGGAACCGCAGCCCTTGAGGAACCGGTCGCTGATCTCCAGGACCGTATCGACGAGGGGGAGTGCGTCGGGGTCGATATCGCGCAGGTATTCGGCCACCGGCTCCAGGGCAGGTCGCAGCGCCCCGCCGGCCTCGGGGATGTCGAGGCCGGCGAAGCGCAAGGGGTGTCCGCTGGTGCGGTTGTGGTGGCGCAGCCAGTGCATGAGATCTGCGGCGCTCCATTCGGCGGCGGCCCGGCATACTTTCGCCAGGTCCCCGTCGTCGCCCTCGCCCAGCAGCCACCGGTCGAGGGGGAAGGCTTCGCTGAAGCCGAACTCCATGGCGAAGACGGTGAATCCACAGCGTTCGGCGAGAAAGCGCAGCACCCGCTGGCGTGCGTGCGAGAACTCTTCGACGAAGTGGGCGCCCTCACCGACTGCCACAACCCGGGCATCGTCGACGATCTCCCGGAGCACTTCGAGGTCGTCGAGGGGCTGCTCGGGATCAAGGGTGGTCAGGGTGCTGGAGTGCTCGCGGAACCAATCGGCAAGCACAACAGCACCCCGGTTACGCGACAGCATGGCGTGCCGCCGCCCGGCTGTGGCTGCCGCTCTTGGCCCTCGGGCAGTGGATCATCAGCTGCGGCCGGGACGCAGGTCCGGCCACGCGGCCCGCAGTAGGGCGGTCTCGGACGGGGAGAGCGGGCGATGGCCAAGAGCGACGTCGTCCTGATCGAAAGTCCACTGCCCGTAGAGCAGGATCGCCATGCCGTGCTCGTCGTCGGTGCACACCGCCCAGCACCCGATGTCGCTCTGAAGCGACCAGTCGTAGTAGCGCAGGCCGTCCGAAGCGGCCTGGCTGGTCGTCAGCCCGGCCCCATCCGGAGGGAGTAAGTTTTCCAATGACCCGGCAGTCGAGGGCGGGAATCTGTCTGCGACCTCGACCAGCTTCGTGACCTCCTCCACTCGGACTCGTAACCAGGCGTACCCGTTTCCCCGGGCGAGCACGGCAAGGGGCGTGCAAGCGGTCATCGCACAGTTCCGCATCAAGTCCGGATATTCGTCCAGCCCGTTCAGCGCGGCGAGAGCAGGCTCGAACAGCGCCCAGAACGGGGCTCGGCCATCGGCGAGGAAGGGACCGTTTACCCTGACCACCCGCTCCTCGCCGGGCAGCGGCAGCGACTCCGCCCTGGGGAACGGCTCACGCAAGTCCAGCGGCAGGCTGCAAAGAGTGCCGTCCGCCCACTCCACACACGCTGTGCCGGCCAGCGCGGCCCAGCGCGGCGCAGGACTCTGCGACCAGGCGGGGCGGGCGCGCCCCGAACACGTCGGGCACGGTACGGAGACAGCGATTGACATCTCGACATGATCGCAGAGCACCTAACACGCCGGAACTGTCTCCACACCCCAGCAGGAATCACGGCCAGTAGCGGCCAACCAGCCGCACCACGCCCCGACCGAGGCCCCAAAGTCGTTTCCCGGACCTGATCGACACCCTGCGCGAGGTCCACGTTCCGCCGGCCTGGCCGGACCCGGCCGCGTTCCTGCGCGAGGCCGTGGGCTGGTTCGCCCTCGACCGCACAGAGGGCCGGCGGCCGGTGTACGTCGCGCCGGAGAAGGACACCCTCCGGCAACTCCTCATCGGCGGAGCGCGACAAAGAGCGCCGGGAGGTTCTGAAGGTTCGGGATGACGTGTGCGGCTCCGGCTTCGGCGAGGGTGTGCAGTGTTGAGCGGCCGGTGGCGACGCTGAGGACGGGGACTCCCGCGGAACGTGCGGCGGCCACGTCAGCGGGAGTTTCCCCGATCAACAGGACATTCGCCGCTTTGATCGGGCCGCCGAGCGCTTCCGCGCTCCGGGTCATGGCCGTGCGGACGAGTTCGGCACGGTCGTCATGGTCTTCGCCGTATCCGCCGTACGGGAACAGGACGTGGGTGTCGAGGCCGAACACGACGAGTTCAGTCTCGGTGACGGGCCGGATGTTCCCCGTGACGACGGTCTGCACGACGCCGTCCGTCGCCGCGAGCGCCGACACCGCGGCCGCGGCACCGGGCAGAGCGTGCCCGCGTTCCCGCAGTTCGTGAGCGCGCCGACGGTGCCGTTCGGCGGAGCACTGAGCGAAGGCCTCGAACATGGCCCGGGTAAGGGCTGTCCCGTAATCCGTGGTGGACCGGCGTACGGCGTCAGGTGTGCTGCATCGCAAGGCGGAGGGGCGTTCGCATACTGGATGTATGCGGATGTTCCGACAACACGGCGAGGTGCCGCAGCTGTCGTCGCGCGCCCGCCGGGGATTACGGGACAGCCCTTACTGGTGATTCCGTGCAGGGGCAGGCCATGCCCGAGCAGAAGGCCAACGGGACCTGGTTCTCACGATTCCGCAGATGACACGACGAGCAGATGCCGCGCCACCGGATCTACGGCGTCGACCACGACCACCCGACTGCCAGGCGTCGGCTCCGCGAAAGCTGAAACTGAGATGCCGAACTCTTGTGAAGGCTCGTACTCCCTTGCTACAGAGCGGGAGTTGATTCTGGCGCAAATCCGCTTTGCGTGTGTTCGCCGACTGGGAAGCTGAGATAGTGTCACCGTTCGCGTTCGCATAAGGGAAGACGAGTGGGGTGGCGTCCGTGTCCTATCCGCCGGGCCGGCAGGAACTGTTCGATCCGACGACGCATTCGGGAACGTCGGAGGGGGGTGAAGCTCGGATGACTCTTGCCTCGCTGGCCTCCTTGACACCAGACACGGCAGGTGTCGGAACCGGGAACCTGAAGCACAGCGGTGGCCCGTGGACGAATGCTTCAAGTACCGCCAGTGCATTACGGGCGAGTACGGAGAGGAGCCGCAGTAGTCTCGACCTCCGCCATGAAGGCGTTGTGTCGGGTGCGGCCGGATTTGCCTCTGCGTCTTCGCTCAAGAACGTTCTGAAGTCCTGGGAGGAGCGCCTCGCAGCGGTGAGGGACGAGTGTCACTACCTCGAAGGCGCTCTGCAGAAGGTCGCTAAGGAAATGGGTGAAACCGACATTGCGGTGGGGAAGTCTCTCAAGGCCACCCAAGCGGGACGTGAGCATCGGTGACCGCCGCAGGACTCACTTGGTTGCAGTTACGGGACCTGAAGCCGTCCGAATTCGATGACGCAGGGGACGGATGGAACGAGGTGTCCGGAAGGTCGGATGCCAGTCGCACAGAGGTCGATAGTGCGATGTCGGCGAAACTGCGCGAGACCCAGGAGAGTGAGTCGGCTGAAGCGGCGATCGGGCGTCTGAAGCGGTTGAGCCGCAACTTCCAGTACCTGCACACCGAGTGTGGCCTCATTCGTACGGCCCTGAACGGCCTGGTGTCCGAACTGGCCGAGCCACAGAACCAACTGAAACAGGCCCTTGAAGACGCCGCTGCGCTGAAGTTCTCCGTCCACGAGGACGGTTCCATCAGCTACCCGGCAGCCGTGGCCGAGACGCTTACCGGGGAGCAGGACGCCCCCGGCGGCAAGGTGCAGGGCAGTGCGCGCCTTCCGCTCGAACCACCCGGATGGGGCGGGAATGCGCGTTCGCCGCTCAAGCCGCTCAACCCGAACGCGGAGAAGGCGCAGGCCATCGCGGACCGGATTGCGCGGGCTGTTCGCGCTGCTGCCGACATTGACAGCAGGTACGCACGGACGCTGGACAAGCTCAAGGCGGCCAAGGGCCTTGATGTCACGAAGGCGATGGTGGAAGACGTCTTCCGTGACACGGATGCGGTGCGCACGGCTGCGGACAAGTACCTGGATGCAGGTATTCCGCAGAGCAAGACCCCGTTCGAGAGCAAGGCTTGGTGGGACGGCCTCAGCGACGAGCAGCGGCAGGAGTACTTGGAGATCGCCCCGGACCTGGTCGGCAGTCTCGATGGTGTTCCGGCGACAGCGCGTGACGAAGCCAACCGCAACTACCTGCCGGTGCTCATCGACTCGTTGGCGGGACAGGATGGTGATGAGGCGCGTACGAAGCTGGACGCGCTGCGGCTGATCGAAGAAAAACTGAAAAAACCCAGCCATCCCCCGATGTTCCTGCTGGGTATCGGGGACGACGGAAACGGCCGCGCGATCGTCGCCTACGGAAACCCTGACACGTCACGGAACGTATCGGCGTACGTTCCTGGCTTGGGGACAAAACTCGACAAGGAATTTGTCGAGGGTACGATGAAGCGCGCCCAGGATACGGCCCTCGGTGCTCAAGACACTGATCCGTCCAGCGCGTCGATCGTCTGGCTTGGCTACGACGCTCCGCAAAGTCTCGATGTCATGAGCACCGGCGATGCAGAGAAAGGCGCACCCGCCTACAACAATTTCATGGCTGGACTGGAAGCCGCCAACGAGAACGGTGACCCTCACCTGACCGCCATAGGCCACTCCTATGGATCTCTCACGGTGGGAACCGCGGCCAAGCAGGCCGACGGTATTCCAGGAGTGGACGATGTCATCTTGCTGGGTAGTCCCGGAGTCGGCTTCGACAAGGCACAAGATTTCAGTGTCGGCAAGGAGCATGTTTTCGTCGGCTCCGCAGAGAATGACCCGGTTACCCATCTCCCGACGAAGGGCGAGGTTCTTCTCGCCGGCCCCTTGGGGGTCTTATTGTACGGCGATGTCTTCGACAGGGGCGATGACGACATCTACTTCGGCAAGGACCCGGCCAGTGAGGCTTTCGGGGCGCAGCGATTCAAAGTCGATCCCGGGTCCAAGCCCATTCTTGAGATGGGCGGCTTCGATGCCCACTCCCAGTACTTCACGCCGGAGAAAGACATGGTGTCCGCGGCGAACATTGCGGCGATCGTCGCAGGGAAACCCGAAGACGTAATCAAGGAAGAATACAGGTGAAGCACGTAAGGCGCGCTGTGCGGACGTTTCTTTCGGCAGCGCTGGCAGGTGTGCTGCTGGCCGGGTGCGGAATCCTGAAGGGCGGGCGAGAGGGCGGGAGGGATACGGCAGTCATGGACATGCAGGGTGCGGCTGACCGTGCGGATGCGATGCTGGACGCGGCAATGAAGGCTGTCGTGCCCGAGATCCAGTGGGTTCATTACGTCACGACTGTCGGCAGTTGCGACGTGTCCCGCCGCCGGAAGGTCATGACGATCATTTCCGAGCAGCGGCGTGGCAACTTTCTGGGCGTGATCGAACGCTTCTGGAAGAAGAGCGGTTACAAGATCACTGCGGTGAGGCAGAGCAAGGAGCGCCCAGCCATCTTCGCTCAGTCGCGTGATGGGTTCGGGATCAGTCTGGTCTTCGGGAACCAGGGACAGGCCGCTTTCGAGGTCGCCACTCCGTGCGTGCAGAAGTCTGAGGTTTCCGATCCCAAGACCAAGCCCAGTGGCCTTGAGTACCCCTTGGGTGAGATTCCTGCGCCCAACGTGCGCTCCGACTTCTGGTCTGCTGAAGCCGCCGTTCCTGTGACCTCACCGAAAGTCGGGGCGTCGGGCTGAGGCTTGCAGGGCGGTCCTGCGGGACAGACGGTCCCACCCCCGGCCTTATGCCGCGAAGAAGCCGATCAGTATCGGCGTCGGCGTATGCGGACCCATCCCGATGGTCCCGGCAGCGGAGGGGGCGGATCGGCGGGATGGCATGGCCCCGATGCTCGTGGGCGTCCGAGTAGCGGCGCCCGCCGTCCGGTGCCCGCGCTTCCCCGTGCACCACGGGGAGCGGAAGGGGTCCGGGACCACCGATCACCCGGGCCCTAACCGGAATAGGGCGGATGCTTCCATCGCTTACCGATTGTTTCAGGACGAGGCTTGAAACTGCCTCAAGTAGATGGTGCCACGGGCGAGAACCGATCTCCCGGCGTGCTGCCGTAGGGGGGGGAGGTGAGGGAGTAAAGGCCGGAACCGGACACGTCAATATCAGCCAGTTGAGCAAGTGCTCGAAAAGTCTGGGGAAACGGTTCTCTTGGTCGAAATTTCCTTTCTTGGAGGACTCGCTGCGGTGCCACCGACTGGCAGGATTCGACCGGAGGCCGGAAAGAGATCGTTGGCACGTGAAATTGGCTGAGAGGCGCACTCCCGGGTGGCCGCTGCGCGTGCGAGAGTAGGGGCTCCTGAACCGTAGGAGAAAGGGAAGAAATGAAGCTGCCCGTGCGTCGTTTCGTCGGTGTCGCAGCCGCCTCTGTGGCTGCGATGGTCGCCACAGCCGTTCCCGTCGCGGCCGCGCCTTCCTCGGGCGTCGGCGCCTTGATCAACCGTACGGCCTGCAACGAGAGTGGCTACCTGGCGATCCACAATAACGACGGCCGTGACACGCTCTGTTTCGCCAACGCCGGATCCATGCCCGTTGCCATTTACGGCGTCAACTGGGTCGAATCAGGGAACAATGTCGTGACCCTCCAGTACCAGAAGGACATGAACAACCCGAGGCTCGACACCGTCACCATTCAGAAGTGGAACGTGTGGAACCCCGGGCATGTCCACAAGGTCATTTCGGTCCGGATTCACTGAGTTCGCCGAGGGTGAAGTCTGCTGAATAGGGGACGCCCTACGGGGTGTCCCCTTCTTCTTTTGTGGTACTTATTCGAATCGGCGCCGCTTGTGAATCCTGTCTGATTCTCCATGTCAGGCCGTTTCTATAACTGATCATTTTACAATGATTTCGGTGAGAGCTTGGCTGTGGGTGGGGCGGTGGAATGCATCTGCGGCCCCAAGAGCGCCCGCAAGGGCATCGCCCACGGTTCCGGCCTGGAAAAGACCGCTGGGTCGTCGAGCCGACTTCGTCCGACTCCGCCGATTCAAACGACTGCGGACCCACTACGAGGTATGCGTCGGCCTTCTTCGGTCTGCCCCAACTCGCCTGCGGCCTCATCCGCTTGAGGCGGCTTCAAGCCTCGTTCCGAAATGATCAGTCACTGAGCCGTTTCCAACCTGACGGGTGGTCGGATGGGTGACCCCGGCGGCGGGCGTGAAGAAAGCTCCTGGTAGACGGGTTCACGACCAAGATCACCAGTCCGCCAGGAGCTTCCGCGTGCTTGTCTACCCGTCCGGCATTGATCTGTCCAGCCGCGCCCTGCAACACCTCTCCGGTCTCCTCGCAGGTCATCGCCGCCGGATCGGCTCCCGGTGGCGTCGCCTCACCTGTGGCCGGCAGGCCCTGCTCGTCCTGGCACACCTGCGCTGCGGCGACACCAACGCCCGCCTCGCAGCAGGTTTCCACGTCGGGATTGCGACGGTCTACCGGTACATACGCGAGGCCGTTGACCTCCTGGCCGCTCTCGCACCCACGCTGGAACAGGCCATGACGGCCGTGCAGAAGAAGGCGTACGTGATCCTCGACGGCACCGTGCTGCCGATCGACCGCATTGCTGCCGACCAGCCCTACTACTCGGGGAAGAAGAAGCACCATGGGATGAACGTGCAGGTCCTCGCGGATCCAGCCGGCCGGCTGATCTGGGCCTCGGACGCGCTACCTGGAGCCGTGCACGATCTGACCGCGGCCCGGACCCACGGCATTCCCGCCGCCCTGACCGCCGAAGACATCAAGTGCTGGGCGGACAAGGCGTATCAGGGCGCAGGCCCTGCTGTCCGTGTCCCGTTCCGGGGCAGGATTCTGCGCGGCTGGCGCCGGCGTCACAACCGCGATCACGCCAAGATCCGCAGCGTCGGCGAACGCGCCATGGCCACCCTCAAATGCTGGCGGCTCCTGCGGAAGCTCCGCTGCAGCACCATCCGGATCACCGGCGTCGTCCGTGCTGTCGTCGCCCTCGAACTCGCCACCTGATCAAGATGAAAAGGCTCCTTCACTCCGGCTTCCGCGCTGACAGTGACGTTGGTATCGGACCTGAACTCCGTTGACATGCTATTCGTGACACCGACTTACCAATGATCACTTTCTCACCTACTCCTGGGGACAATTGCCAAGCACGTGAAAGGCGCCAAGGAATCAGATATCCCCGACGCCCGACTCGAACCATGGATCACTCGCAGTAACGCGACGCACTTCGCGGGGCGTGAGGTCACCCCACCAGGGGAGTGAAGAGAATTATTCGTGGCTCTGTGGCGAAGTCTTGCCCAAGCGGCGCCGGCTGGGCCGACCATCAGCGGCCGAATCCGTGGCGCTGTACCGACGCGAGGACGGTTCGGTTCGGAGTGGGGTATGAATTGATTCGACCCGTCATTCGCCGATTGCGCGGGAGTAGACGCAGGCGGCCAAGTCGATGACCGAAGGCCAGATGTTCCATCAGCCGGACGTCCCCCCTGCTGTGGCCCTATAGTCGGCAGATAGGGATCCGGATGGGCGGAAGCCTCCCCTACGTGAGTCGTGCCGACAGCTGGTGGGTGTCCGGGTCCAGCACTGTCGGCCCGCACCCGTGGGCCGACCGGTTCCCTGCACGACCGTCGTGTCGGGGTGTTCGGTCCTGCTCGGGGGCATGAATGATTCCAGTCGTACAGCGTTTCGTGGGAGCGGTGGGGGCGGTGGTAGTCGCCGCAGCGGTAAACGTGGCCACCGGATTCCTCACTGATCACCGATCAACGGCGTGGTGGACTTCTGCGGCGGTGTTACTCGTAGTGGGGACCGTGGTGCAGTGGTGGCTCCCTGTGGCACCGGAGCAGGGCAGAAGCCAGCGGGCCGATGACAACGAGATCGACGGCAATTTGACCCAGGCGGCCACCGGGCCCACAGCGCAGGAAGCGCACCGGAACAACGTCAAGGGAGATTTCCGGCAGGACCAAAATGGGTGAGCCGCAGAGGGAACCCCGAGGGACGTTCCGTCGGCGCACAGCCCGTCAACCCGAGACCACGCAGGGCGCGGACGGCAACTACGTCGGCGGGGACCTTCGGCAGGAATTCACCATTAACGTCGGTACCGCGGCCGACGCCAAGAAGGTACTGGGCACCTCGCGTACACCGAGTCGCCGCACGGTCCTACTCGGCGGCGCCACACTTGCCGCGACGGCCGGCGCACTCGTCGCCGTACGCCTCACCGGCACGGACGGCAAGAAGGCGCAGGGCCCGAGACCGTTGAGCGATTTGTTCGCTTTCAATAATCGAGATTTTCCCCCTTTCGATAAAGCAGGGTTCACAAAACAAATCGATGCCGTAATGCAGACGCCGGATAAAAAAGACAGGTATTGGCTCTTCTCCGGGAAAAATTTCACCCTCATCCAGGTGACCCGCAAGGAGAGAAATCTCGCTGAAGTGGTGCAGAACCCAGGACCCTTGACCGACTGGAGTTCCCTCCAGGCAGTCGAGGGCGAAAGTTCTCCACCGTTCAAGAAGATCGATGCCGTGATGCAGTGGCCGGACGACCGCAACAAGTACTGGATATTCTCGGGTTCACGTTTTCTTCGCATCAACGTGGCCAACAATTGGCCCCATATGGATACCAGGATTCCGAAAAAAGATTCGAAGCCAAGCCCGCTGAGTGGCTGGAGTTCCCTCGACAACACTTCTCCATCATTCAAGAAGATTGATGCCGTAACGAGGACGCCGGATGACGACAACGAATATTGGGTCTTCTCGGGTTCACATTACCTTCGCCTCAAAGTGAACGACGGACACCATGACGATATCGTGGTCCAGAAACCAAAGCCGTTGAGCGAATGGGGAGGGCTCGGCCATTACCCGAGCTTTGCGGCAGGAATCGACGCCGTGATGCAGATGCCGGACATCCCGAAGGAATATGTTGTCTTCTCGGGGCAGCAATACCTTCGCACGTCGTGGACGGGATCGGAGTGGCTGGTCAAATAGATCAGCGTTCAAACGACGAGCGGCGCCCCAGGGCCCCGGGGAGAATCCCGTCGCTCCCGGTTTGACCGGTTGATCGTCGATACCCGGACATGAGACGAGCACGGCTTTTGTGGATCATGGAGCCCTACCTTCTTGATGTGGGACTGAACTGGTCATTCGTAAGATCGGCTAGGCCCAGGGGTTCCGGGTATGGCTGTCATGGAGCCTTTTCATCTTGATCAGGTGGCGAGTTCGAGGGCGACGACAGCACGGACGACGCCGGTGATCCGGGTGGTGCTGCAGCGGAGCTTCCGCAGGAGCCGCCACCATTTGAGGGTGGCCATGGCGCGTTCGCCGACGCTGCGGATCTTGGCGTGATCGCGGTTGTGACGCCGGCGCCAGCCGCGCAGAATCCTGCCCCGGAACGGGACACGGACAGCAGGGCCTGCGCCCTGATACGCCTTGTCCGCCCAGCACTTGATGTCTTCGGCGGTCAGGGCGGCGGGAATGCCGTGGGTCCGGGCCGCGGTCAGATCGTGCACGGCTCCAGGTAGCGCGTCCGAGGCCCAGATCAGCCGGCCGGCTGGATCCGCGAGGACCTGCACGTTCATCCCATGGTGCTTCTTCTTCCCCGAGTAGTAGGGCTGGTCGGCAGCAATGCGGTCGATCGGCAGCACGGTGCCGTCGAGGATCACGTACGCCTTCTTCCGCACGGCCGTCATGGCCTGTTCCAGCGTGGGTGCGAGAGCGGCCAGGAGGTCAACGGCCTCGCGTATGTACCGGTAGACCGTCGCAATCCCGACGTGGAAACCTGCTGCGAGGCGGGCGTTGGTGTCGCCGCAGCGCAGGTGTGCCAGGACGAGCAGGGCCTGCCGGCCACAGGTGAGGCGACGCCACCGGGAGCCGATCCGGCGGCGATGACCTGCGAGGAGACCGGAGAGGTGTTGCAGGGCGCGGCTGGACAGATCAATGCCGGACGGGTAGACAAGCACGCGGAAGCTCCTGGCGGACTGGTGATCTTGGTCGTGAACCCGTCTACCAGGAGCTTTCTTCACGCCCGCCGCCGGGGTCACCCATCCGACCACCCGTCAGGTTGGAAACGGCTCACTGCCCTTGCGAGAAAGGGGGCTCGGGTGACCACTGATCACCCGAGCCCCCTTCCGTTCCGCGCTTGCGACGGGCTCAGCGGAGCCCGTCGACGAAGTGCTGCCAGGCAGCAGCCCCGATGGTGAGGGTGGGGCCGTCGGGGTTCTTGCTGTCGCGGACGGGGACGGCGCAGGGGAGGCCGTCTGCCACTTCGACGCATTCGCCGCCGGTGCTTCCGCTGTACGTCGACTTGCGCCAGGTCGCACCGCCCACGACGGTGCACTCGACGCAGTCGCCGCCGGTGTTTCCGCTGTAGCTGGACTTGCGCCACCGCGCGTTCTTCAGGTCAGGCCGGGTCTGCATAACGCTCCTCCATCACGCGTGTGATCAGGGCCGCCGAATCCTCGACGGAGAGGGCTGCGGCCTGCAAGTGAGCGTAACGGAGCGTGGCCTCCCTGATGGTGTCCGGGCTGGCGGTCATATGACCGGAGATGACGTCCTCCGTGTAGACGATGTCGGGATCGTCGTCGAAACGCAGGAGGTTGAACGACCCGGCGAGGCTTGCGTGTTCACCGGCCGCGAAGGGCAGCACCTGGATCCGCATCCAGCGGTGGTCGGCGAGGTCCAACAGCCGCTGGAGTTGCTTCCGCATCACCTCACGACCTCCTATCGGCCGGTGCAGCACGGCCTCGTCGAGCACGACCCAGGTGAGCGGCGGCCGTTCCCGTTCCAGGATGCGCTGGCGTTCCAACCTGGCTGCCACCAGACCTTCGAGGTCGTCCGGCATGCCGGTGGCCAGTACGGCCTGCGCGTAGTCGCCCGTCTGCAGCAGCCCGTACACCAACTGCGCCTGGTACGTGGAGATGTAGGCGGCGCGCGACTCCATCTCGGCGTACGGCTGGAACCAGGTGGGCAGTTGGCTGCGCAGGACCAGTCCGATCAGCCGGGAGAACACCCCGTCCGTGCCGAGCGCCGCGTCCGCCCGCTCCGAGAAGTCGCGGGTGGGGACCTTCTTCGTCGTCTCGATCTGGCCGATCAGCGACCCCGTGCAGAAGATGATGTCGCCCAACTGTCCCTGCTTGAGGTTGTTGGCCTCTCTCAGGCGGCGCAACTCCGAGCCGTAGTAGTCCAACGGGGAAGCGCAGGGGTCGAGTTTCTGGATGTTGGCCACGGCGGGCGGCACCTCCGGCGTTCAACGCCTCGCGGCGTTCGTTTCCGTACGTGGCCGACCGTAGTCACACCACTGCACTCTGGTGACGTGAATCACGCAACCGACCCCCGAACCGGGGACCCGCTGGAGCCGACCTACCGCGCCGCGTTCGCGATGAGTGAGCACTCCGCCCGGCATCTGCGCCGCATCCTGCGCCTGTACCTCACCAACTGGGGGCTTCTCGACGTGGCCGACGCGGCGGAGTTGGCGCTCACCGAGCTGATCGCCAACGTGGTACGGCACGTGCCCGGCAGCATCTGCCAGACGTTCATCTTCCGGCTCCCGGACGGGGGCGTACGCGTCGAGGTCGCGGACGAGTGCGCCGAACTGCCGTGTGTGACAGTCGGTGACGCGCTGGCCGAGGACGGGCGGGGGATGGTCCTCGTCGACGCCGTCACCGACCGCTGGGGCGCGGAATCCCGCCGCGACGGTGCGGGGAAGACGGTGTGGTTCGAGTGCCTGCCCGTGAAGAGGGCGGAGCGGGCGGAGACGGCGGCGTGCCTCAGTGGCCCGGGCGCAGTTCCGCGAGCACCGCGTCCGTGAACGCCGGCCACACGTCCACCGCCCACGGGCCGAAGGCCCGGTCGGTGAGGGCGACGCACGCCGCGCCCGCGACCGGGTCGACCCACAGGAAGGTGCCGGACTGCCCGAAGTGACCGAAGGTCGCGGGCGAGGACGAACTTCCCGTCCAGTGCGGCGACTTGTGGTCCCGGATCTCGAAGCCGAGCCCCCAGTCGTTGGGGTTCTGGTGGCCGTAACCCGGCAGCACACCCTTCAGGCCGGGGTGCTGGACGGTCTGCGCGGCCAGCACCGTGCGCGGGTCGAGCAGCCGGGGTGCCTGGAGCTCCGCCGCGAGCCGTACGAGGTCGTCGACGGTCGAGACGCCGTCCTTCGCGGGTGAGCCGTCCACCGTCGTCGACGTCATCCCCAGCGGCTCCAGCACCGCCTCGCGCACATACTCCGGGAACGGGATGTCGGTGGCCTTGGCGATGTGGTCGCCCAGCACCTCGAAGCCCGCGTTGGAGTAGAGGCGGCGGGTGCCGGGCGCGGCCGTGGTCCGGTGCTCGTCGAACGCGAGCCCGCTGGTGTGCGCGAGCAGGTGACGTACGGTCGACCCCTCGGGACCGGCCGGTTCGTCCAGCTCGACCGCGCCCTCCTCGTACGCCACGAGCGCCGCGTACGCCGCGATCGGTTTCGTGACCGAGGCGAGCGGGAAGCGGTGCGCGGTCGGGCCGTGCGTACCGACGACGGTGCCGTCCGCTCGTACGACGGCAGCCGCCGCGGTGGGGACGGGCCAGTTGTCGATCATCGCCAGGCTCTGCATGCCTACGAGCGTAATGGGCGGGCGTCCGGAGCCTGCGCGGGGCCGTGGGCCCCCTCGGCGCGGAGAAAGCACCTCAGCGTCTTCCCGGACCGGCTCGGCCGGCCGACCGTACCCGGAACAGCACGATTCCGGTCAGCCGGGCGAGCGGGACCGGGCCGGTGTGGCGGGAGTCCCAGTTGCTCGTCCGGTTGTCGCCGACGACGAACACATGGCGGGGCGGGACGACGTCCATGGAGGCGGGGTGGTCCGGGGCCGTCTCCGGCGGCGGCCGTTCGTCGCCCAGTGCCGCCACACGCTTGATCATGCAGGTGGGAGCGGGGCGGTCGGGAACGGACCGGTCGGCATCGGTGCGGTCCGACGGGGCGGGCTCCAGGCGGAGGGCGATCACGGTGCCGCGGCGCACCAGCCGCGAGGGTGCCCGGATGGCCAGGAGACGGTCGCCGTCCTGGTAGGTGGGTCTCATGCTGCCGCCGCTGACGTCGGGCAGCAGGAGGTACTTGCGGGCCGCGGGAACGGCCAGCGCCGCGCCGTCGCTTTCCGCCGTGCTCGTGGTGGCCGGAGAGTCCGTGGCGGCCGGGGTGACGGCCGTGCCGGCCTCCGGTGCGGGGTGCTCCTCCACATAGCCGCGGGACTGAAGGGTGAACGGACGGCCGGCCGCCGGGCCCGTGCGCCCCGCCGCTCCGGCCGTGCCGGCCGGGGTGTTCGTCCCGTGTTCCTCGGCGGTACGGAACGTACGGCTCAGCAGCGTCCGGTAGCCGTGGGGCAGCCGGGCGATGTCCTCGTGCACACCGGCGAAGCGCGCCGCTTCCTCGCAGCGCCCGGGGTCTCGCAGCGCGCTCGGCTCACCGAGGGCGATGTTCTCCAGAGCCGGGAGTTCGTAGCGCATGGGGTCCTGGAACGTGGCGGCGATCCGGGTCCGCAGCTCGGCCGCGGGGATGTCGCGCAGATCGGTGCCGTCCCACAGGATGCGGCCCCGAGTGGGGTCGTAGAAGCGGCACAGAAGTTTGACCCGCGTGGATTTCCCGGAACCGTTGACGCCGACCAGTGCGACGGCGGAGCCCCGCTCCAGCCGCAGGGTGACGCCTCGCAGAATCCACGGGAGCCCCTTCCCGTAGCGGAACCAGACATCCTGGAACTCGATCGCGTCCGCCGACGGGGCGGCGGGACGCGGGTGGCCCGGGGCGGGCAGGTCGGGGGCGAGGCCGACCACGGTGACGTAGTGCCGGAACAGCGTCAACGAGTGGTGGGTCTGGCCCACTTCGCCGGCCAGCCCGCCGATGCCGCTCTGCACGGCCGGAACCGCGGTCAGCAGCATGGACACGTCGCCGACCGTCATCGCGCCCTGTGCGGCGGCCCGTGCCGCCCACAGCACCGGCACCCCGGACACGGTCACCACCACGGCCAGCAAGGGATGGAGCACGGCGAGGGATCCGACGAAACCGACCAGCAGCACGATGCTCCGGACGATGCCGGCCGCGCCTTCGACCACCTGGGACGGCGCGAGCCCCCCGGCCTGCTGGGCCAGTCTCAACTGGTCCAGGAAGGCCGGGTCCTCGAATCGGCGCAGCCCGGTGAACGTGTCGACCGAGGCGTGCAGCCGCGCCTGCGCCCGCAGCCCGGTGGCGCGGGTCAGCCGGGCGCGGAGGTAGCCGCCGATCTGCGGGGTGACGGCCATGACCGCGCTGATCGCGGCCAGGGCGCAGGCGGGCCGCGCGATCGCCCGCACCGTGGGTTCCGTGGCCAGGACGTCCAGGACGTCCTCGACCAGCCAGGTGGCGGCGACCGGTGCGATCGCCGTCACCAGGGCCACCGCCAGATGGCACACCAGGACGCCGCGTGCGGAGCGGAAGGCGAGTTTCAGTGCCGTCGCGACCACATGGGCGAATCCCGCTCGGGCGTCCGTGGGGGCGGCGGCCGCGTTCACGCCGAGCCCACGGGCTGGGCTGCGAGCGCCGCACTCGTGCCCGGCGGTCCCGGGCCGTGCCCCTCACCGTCCCGCACCGCTCTTGGCGCAACCTTGGCGCGATCTCGAATTGGCTGACGGAGCCCGTCTCGGCAAGCTGGGCCCGGGGCAGGGAGGTGCCATGGCGGTCGGGTTCCGCGTGCTCGGTGACATCACGGCGCACATCGACGGCGCGGCCATGGCGCTCGGCCCTCCGCAACAGCGTTCCGTGCTCGCCGCGTTGCTCGTCGACGCCCCGCGCACGGTGACGGCCGCCCACCTCACCGAACGGGTTTGGGAGGGCCGCGCACCGCAGCGCGTCAAGGGCACGCTCTACGGGTACGTGTCCCTGCTGCGGCGGGCCCTGGAGCCGGCCGGCGAGGACGCGGCCATCGTCCGGCGCTCCGGTGGTTACGCGGTGCAGACCGACCCCCGGAACGTGGATCTGCACGTCTTCCACGCCCTGGTCCGGCAGGCCCGCGCGGCCGAGGACACGGAACACGCCGCCCGACTCTTCGAACAGGCGCTGGACCTGTGGCAGGGAGAGCCCTTCACGGCATGCGACACCCCGTGGTTCAACACGCTGCGTGAGGCACTGCTGCGGGAACGGCTCGCCGCCGCAATGGACTTCAACGACGCCCGACTGCGTCTCGGACACCATGGCGAACTCCTGTCCCGTCTCGTGTCCCTGACGGAGCGCCACCCGCTGGACGAACGGGCGGCCGGGCAACTCATGCTGGCCCTGTACCGCAGCGGACGGGCCTCCGACGCCCTGCGCCACTACGAGGCCCAACGTCGTTGTCTCGCCGACGAGTTGGGGATCGACCCGGGGCCGGAGCTGCGCCGGCTGCATCAGCGGATCCTCACCGACTCCCCGGACCTCTCCCTGCCCTCCCCGGTGGTCACCGCCTCCGGCCCGCGTCCCGTCGGAACCTCCGCCTCCGAAGGGGCCCCCGGATCCCCCGCCGGGGACGGGCCAGATGCCGGCGGGGACGACCACGAGAGCCGGAGCGGACCGGGTGGGCCGCCCCCGTGCCCCCGCCTGCTGCCGCCGTGCCCGTCCCTGCTGGTGGGCCGGGAGCGGGAGGCGTCCGAGGCATGCCGGATGCTGGCCCGGAAGACGGCCGGGCCGGTCACCCTGCTGGTCACCGGCCCGGCCGGGGTCGGCAAGACGGCGTTCGCCGTACGCCTGGGGCATCTGCTGGCCTCCCGGTTCCCGGACGGCCAGCTCTACGTGGACCTGCAGGGCTTCGGAGACGGTCCGGCCGAACCGTTCACCGTCCTGGGCGCCTTCCTCCGGGCACTCGGTGTGCGCGGCGGCACGGTACCGCCGGACCGCACCGGCCGCGTCCACCTCTACCGCACCCTGCTGGCCCAGCGGAAAGTACTCGTCGTCCTGGACAACGCCGCCGACGCCCTGCAGGTGGACGACCTCCTCCCCAGCGGCGCCCACTGCGCCGCCGTCGTCACCAGCCGCACCACCCTGGCGGGCCTCGACGGCGCCCGGCTCCCCCTGGGAGTCCTGGACCCCGCGAACGGACTCGCCCTGCTGCGGGAGATGCTCGGAACCGACCGGACCCTCGCGGAGCCGGACGCCGCCCGGGCCATCGTGGAGACCTGTGAGGGTCTTCCGCTCGCAGTGTGGGTCGCCGGAGCACGTCTGGCGGCCCGGCCGAACTGGCCATTGGGAAAGGTCGCCCACGCGCTGGCCGACGAACAGCGCAAGCTCGACGAACTGGCCGTCGGCCACATCGCCGTACGGGCCAGCCTCGAACTGACCTACCGGGCGATGCCGCCCGCGAACCAGCACGCCCTGCGGATGCTGGCCCTGCTCCCCGGACCGGACCTCTCCGTCTGGTCCGTGGCCGCGCTCCTGGACCTGGACCTGCGCCGGGCAGAGGCCTTGCTCGACGACCTGACCGATGTCCACCTGGTGGAGGCCGCCATGACCGGGGCGTCCGGCATGCGCCACCGGCTGCACGATCTGGTGCGCCTGCTGGGCCGCGAGAGGGCGGAACGGGAGGTCCCGCCGTACGACCGCGCAGCCGCGCTCGCCCGGTTGCTGGGGGCCGGCCTGCACCTGGCCGACCTGGCCGCGGACACCCTCAGCGTCGACTTCCAGGGCATCTCGCAGACAGCCCTGGCGTCCTGGCGGCTGTCCGCGCAGGACGCCGACCGCGTCCTCGCCGACCCGCTGGCCTGGTTCAACGACGAGCGCCGGTTCCTCATCGACGTGGTGGACCAGGCACTCGACAGGGACGAGACCGCCCCGGCGGCGGCACTGGCCACCACGCTGACCACCCTCTTCCAGATCGGCAGCCACTTCGACGACTGGGAACGCCTCCAGAACCGGGCCCTCAAGGCGGCGCTGAACGGTGGCGACCGACGCAGCGCCGCACAGCTCCACCGCTGCCTGGGCGAGCTCACCACCATCCTCGACCGGTACCCGGAGGCAGTGGGCCACTTCGAACAGGCGCTGGAGCTCGGCGACAGCGAGGGCCCTGCCCACCTGGCCAGTGCCACGGCCGGGCTCGCTTATGTGCACCGCCTGCTCGGCCACTACACGAAGGCGGTGCGCCACTTCGAGCGGGCGGCGGAACTCGCCCGCCTGGCCGGAAACGTCAACTGCCTCGTCTACGCGACCAACGGCATCGGTGTCATCGACCTGGAACAAGGGCACACCGAGGCGGCCATGGAGCGGTTCACCCAGTGCCTGCGGGACAGCCGGGACGCCGGCTACCGCCCCGGCGAGGCCCAGGCGCTGCGCTGCCTGGGGCAGTGCCACCGGGAGATCGGCGCCCACGCGGAGGCCGCCGAGTGCTTCCGGCGGGCCGCGGCGATCAGCGAGGTCCTCGGCGACCGGCTCACCGCCGCGCACGCCACCTGCTGGCTCGGGGACGTCCTGGTGAAGGGCGGCGCCGAACGGGAGGGCCGCCGGCTCCTGGCCCGGACGCTGTGGACCTACCGGGAGTTCGGCAATCTGTGGGGCGAGGCGGCAACGCTCTACGCGCTCGCGGAGGCGCAGCTCACCGCCGGACGACCGGTACCGGCCGTCCGGCGCGCCGAAGCGGCCGTCGCGCTGTGGCGCCGCATCGGTTCCCGGAGCTGGCTGGCCGTGGGCCTCGACACCCTGGCCAGGGCGCGCGACCTGCTCGGCGACGCCTCGGCCGCAGGCCACGCCCGCAGGGAGGCCACGCGGCTGCGGGCGGCGCTGGGCCGGTCCCGCCCCGAGGACTGAGTCCGTTCTCCGGACCGGACACGATGCGGCTTTGACGCGTCGTCGTTCCGGAGACCGGACTCACACCAATGGGCCCCACCGATGACCGGAAGCCGCCCCTTGATCCGTGGCGGATCAGTGCGCGGCGTCGGATGTGGTGCATCGCAAGGCGGAGGAGCGTTCGCATACTGGGTGTATGCGGATGTTCCGACAACGCGGCGAGGTGCCGCAGCTGTCGTCGCGCACCCGCCAGGGACTACGGACAGCCCTTAGGCTCGCGCTTGCTTCGAGTGCACTCCAGGGTTCTAGCGTGGAGGGCATGACGGTGATGGAGACCACTTCCACGAGGACGGACGTCTGCGCGTCGGCTCCCAAGGGCTACCCGCGCCCCGACGGGCAGGACCGCTACACCATCGGCGAGGTCGCCGCCCTCACCGGGCTCACCGCCCACACCCTGCGCTGGTACGAGCGGATCGGGCTGATGACGCACGTCGACCGGTCGCACACCGGGCAGCGCCGGTTCACCAACCGGGATCTGGACTGGCTGGCGTTCGTCGGCAAGCTGCGGCTGACCGGGATGCCGGTCGCCGACATGGTCCGGTACGCGGAGCTGCTGCGCGAGGGCGAGCACACCTTCGAGGAACGGCAGGAGCTGCTGGAGGCGACCCGCCGCGACGTGAAGGCGCGGATCGCGGAGCTCCAGGACACGCTCGCCGTCCTCGACCACAAGATCGACTTCTACGCGGGTGCCCGACGGGCGCCGGAAAGGCCCTGGGCCTGATGACTGACGACAAGATCGCCACGGTGGAGCTCGGCAACGGCGGCCCGCGGGTCGGCGTGCAGGGACTCGGCTGCATGGGGATGAGTGAGTTCTACGGGGACACCGACCAGGCCGCGGCGCGCGAGACGCTGGAGACGGCGCTGGAGGCGGGCGTCACGCTGTTCGACACCGCCGACGTCTACGGGAGCGGCGCCAACGAGGAGTTCCTGGCCCCGTTCGTCGCGGCGCACCGGGACGAGATCACCCTCGCCACGAAGTTCGCCATCGAGCGGAGGGACGACGACCCGAACTACCGGGGCGTGCGCAACGACCCCGCGTACATCCGGCAGGCCGTCGAGAACAGTCTGCGCAGGCTCGGCATCGACGTCATCGACCTCTACTACATGCACCGCCGCGATCCCCTCGTCCCACTGGCCGAGTCCGTCGGAGCGATGGCAGAACTGGTCCGGCAGGGCAAGGTCAAGCACCTCGGACTGAGCGAGGTGACCGGGCCCGAGCTGCGCGAGGCGCACGCGGTGCACCCGATCGCCGCACTCCAGTCGGAGTGGTCGCTCTTCAGCCGGGACGTGGAGCGCAGCGCCGTGCCCGCCGCCGTCGAGCTGGGGGTGGCCCTCGTGCCGTACTCGCCGCTCGGCCGAGGGTTCCTCACCGGGGCGTTCACGGACGCGGCCAAGGACCTGCCGGACGGTGACTTCCGCCGGTACCAGCCGCGCTTCACCGGCAACAACGCGAAGGCCAACGCCGCCCTGCTGGCGCCCGTGCGCGAGATCGCCCAGGTGCACGGGGCCACGCCCGCACAGATCGCCCTCGCCTGGGTGCAGCAGCGCGCCCAGGTGCACGGCCTGACCGTCGTCCCGATCCCCGGCACCCGCAAGCCCAGCCGTCTGCTGGAGAACGTGGCCGCCACCCGGATCACGCCGACGGACCAGGAACTGGCCCTGCTGGAGCCGATCGCCGGACAGGTGGCGGGCGACCGCTACCCGGACATGAGCAACACGGCCACGGCCCGCGAGCGGTAGCCGGTACGGGGGCGGTCCGAGGCCCGTGCGCGCAGGCGGGAAAGCGGGCCCCGGGGCGCCCTCGACGGGGCGCGGACAGGCCGTTGCGCCGAGGCGCGTACGCAGACGTGTACGGGGGTGCGCACGGAGACGTGTACGGGGTGCGGGCGGAGGCGGGAGGCGTCCGGCTTCCGGTTGCAGGGGGTGGACCGGCGCTCTCTACTGGTCGTCGAGCGAGACCGCCAGGCGCCCGGGACCGATCCGATCCGGACCGGGCTCCTCGAACCGTGAGTGGCCGTGCCGGGCGGCGCCGTCCGCGTGGCACGGTCGCTTCCCCCAGGGAGTTGAGTTCCGTGCCGGCTCAGAACGGCTTCACCTACAAACGGCTCTCCGCCGACGACGCCGCCGCCCTCTTCATCGACCACCAGGCCGGCCTGATCTCACTCGTCCAGGACTACGGCCCCGACCAGTTCAAGAACAACGTCCTCGCGCTCGCGGACAGCGCCAAGTACTTCAACCTGCCGTCGGTGCTGACCACGAGCTTCGAGGACGGCCCCAACGGCCCGCTGGTCGCGGAGCTGCGCGAGATCCTGCCCGACGCCGCGTTCATCCCCCGGCCGGGAAACATCAACGCCTGGGACAACGAGGACTTCGTCCGGGCGGTCGAGCGGACCGGGCGCCGCCAGTTGATCGTCTCCGGTGTCGTCACGGACGTCTGCGTGACCTTCCCCGTCCTCTCCGCGCTCGAAGCCGGTTACGAGGTCTTCGTGGTGACCGACGCCTCCGGGACCTTCACCGAGCAGGTGCGCGACGCGTCCCTGATCCGCATGGCGAACGCGGGAGCCCAGCTGATGAACTGGTTCAGCGTCGCCTGCGAGCTCCAGCGCGACTGGCGGCGCGACATCGAGGGCCTGGGCAATCTCCTCTCCGGCCACATCCCGGGCTACCGGAACCTCATGGCCGGCTACGCGGCGGCAAAGGACCGGGGCAAGGGCTGAGGGCGGGGGCGGACCGCCCACCCGGACGGCCCGGGGCCACGCACCCGGGCCGCCCGCTCGTACTGCCCCGCTCGTACTGCCCCGCTCGTACGGCTCTGCCCGTACGTCCCCACCCGTACGTCCCTCCCGCACGGCTCGGGGGCGCCGCATAGGGTGGCCGGCATGAGCGAAGTCCCCGGCCCTCGAACCCTGTTGCCGAAGACGCCGGGCGGCGGCGAGGGCGAGTGGCTTCCCGTCGACACCGGAGAGTCGGGAGCGGGCGTCTTCCGCAGCGCGGACGGCGGCCGGTATGCCAAGTGCGTGGCCGCCGCGGAGGCGGCCGACCTGGGAGCGGAGCGCGACCGGATCGCCTGGCTGGGCGACCAGGGCGTTCCGGGGCCACGGGTACTGGACTGGCACTCCGGTGACGCGGGTGCCTGCCTGGTGACCAGCACCGTTCCCGGGACACCCGCGGATCAGCTGTCCGCCGCCGAGCTGCGGGCCTCCTGGGACCGCATCGCGGACGCGGTCCGCGCGCTGCACGCGATGCCCGCACGGCGGTGTCCGTTCCGCCGGGACCTCGACGGGATGATCGCCCGGGCACACGACGTCGTGGCCCGTGGCGCGGTGCACCCGGAGTTCCTGCCCGTCGAGCAACAGCACACGCCCGCAGCGGAGTTGCTGGAGCGCCTCGTCCCGCAGACCGACCGGCGGCGCGAGCAGGAGGCCGCCGACACGGTCGTCTGCCACGGGGACCTGTGCCTGCCCAACATCGTTCTCGACCCCCGGACCCTGGACGTGTCGGGCTTCATCGACCTGGGCCGCCTCGGCCTGGCCGACCGCTACGCCGACCTGTCGCTGCTGCTCGCCAACGCGCGGGAGACCTGGGCCGACGAGGAGGACGCGCGGGCCGCGGACGCGGCGTTCGCCGAGCAGTACGGAGTCACCCTCGACCACGACCGCCTGCGCTTCTACCTCCATCTCGACCCGCTCACCTGGGGCTGAGGGCTGTCCCGTAATCCGCGCCCGCCAGGGATTACGGGACAGCCCTCAGGGCATGTTTCGAAAGTCCCGTCCGGCCCGCGACGCTTCGACGACGCGGCCCAGGCGCCCGCGACTCTCACGCCTCGCCCGGCACCACCAGCCCCGCCTCGTACGCGAAGATCACCGCCTGTGCGCGGTCCCGCAGGTCGAGCTTGGCCAGGACGCGCCCGATGTGGGTCTTGACCGTCTGCTCGGCCAGCACCAGCCGTGCCGCGATCTCCTGGTTGGACAGCCCCCGCGCGATCAGCTCCAGCACCTCCGTCTCGCGCGGGGTCAGCCCCTTCAGCCGCAGCGCCTGTCCGCTCCGGGTCGCGCCGGAGGGGCCCTGCCGGGCGAAGTCCGCGATCAGGCGCCGCGTCACGGACGGCGCGAGCAGAGCCTCGCCGGACGCCACCACCCGTACCGCCGCGATCAGGTCCGAGGGCGGTGCGTCCTTCAACAGGAAACCGGATGCCCCGGCGCGCAGCGCCTCGTACACGTAGTCGTCCACGTCGAACGTGGTGAGCATCAGCACCTTCGGCTGGTGCTCCACCCCCGCGGGCGGGTTCAGCAGCTCGCGGGCCGCCGCCAGGCCGTCCATCTCGGGCATCCGGACGTCCATCAGGACCACGTCCGGGCGCACCTCCCGGCCGATGTCGACGGCCCGGCGCCCGTCCGGCGCCTCCCCGACCACCTCGATGTCGCTCTGCGCCGCGAGCAGCGCCGCGAACCCCGCTCGGACCATGGCCTGGTCGTCGACGATGATCACGCGGATGGTCAAGGTTCCTCCGAGGGCGGCGTCAGGGCGTGGTGGGCGTCAGCTCACCGAGTGCTTCAGCGGCAGCCGGGCGGCTACCCGGTAGCCGCCGTCGGGCAGCGGACCGGTGTCCAGCGAGCCGCCGGTCAACCGTACGCGTTCGCGCATGCCGACCAGCCCGTGCCCGGTGCCGTTGGTCTCCAGCGGTGAACCCGCCTGCCCCGCAGGGCCGTTGACCACCAGGACGGTCAGGTGCCCGCCGTCGGACGTGACCGACACCCGGGTCCGCGCGCCGGGAGCGTGCCGCACCACATTGGCCAGGGCCTCCTGCACGATCCGGTACGCCGACAGATCCACCGCCTGTGGCAGCTCCGGCAGGCCGGCGGCCAGCGACAGTTCGGCCGGAAGCCCTGCCCGTACCATCGCCTCGACCAGCTGCTGCACCCGGTCGAGCCCCGGCTGCGGCGCCCGCTCGCCGTCCGTGCCGTCACTGCGCAGCACTGCCAGCAGCCGCCGCATCTCCGTCAGCGACTCCCGTGCGCTCGCCGCGATCGCGCCGAACTCCGCGCGCGCCTCCTCGGACAGCCCCTGGATGCGGTAGGGCGCGGAGTCGGCCTGGACCGTGATCACGGACATGTGGTGCGCGACCACGTCGTGCAGTTCGCGTGCGATCCGGGCGCGTTCCTCCAGCAGGGTCCGCCGCGCCCGTTCCGCCTCACTGATGATCTCCTGCTCGACCAGCCGCTGCCGCGCGACGCCCCGTTCCCGAATCACCGCGCCGAGCACCGCGAACACCGCGCCGATGACCGACAGCAGCGCCGCGCTGCCGTTGTCGCGCCCCGGGGCGATCAGATGCAGCACCAGGCCCGCCACCGACGTCACCGCCCAGACCGAGGCCACGGTCCGCAGAGGTTCGCGCAGGGCCACCGCCAGCAGCAGGAAGAGATGGCCGAGCAGGGTGGGGGGAGGCCACGGCCAGACGTCGAACGAGGCGGGCGGCTCCCGGAGCAGGATCAGCGCCCCCAGGATGTCGGCGGGCAGGATGATCCACCATGCCTGCAACGGCCGGTGCGCCAGCATCAGGAGCGGCGCCGCCTGGGTGACGGCCAGGAATCCGGTGAGCCCGCCGTCCACCCCGTACTGGTCGGTCAGCACCCTGATCGTGACCGGGAAGAAGGTCGCGAAGAGGACGAGGCCGGGCGCGTGGGGCAGCAGCAGCCGCCAGCGCCTGGGTGCCTTCGCCAGGAGGGGTGCCGGGAGGTGGGACGGGTGGGTGAGGCCATGGGCGAGCCGCCGCAGATTGCGGCGCGCGGCACTCACCAGGCCGTCGACGGTGGGCGGCGCTTCGGACGGGACGCGCGAGGCCTCGGACAGGCCGTGTCGCGCTTCGGATTCGACGTGCGGCGGGGGAGTGGTCATGGCCGCATCAGCGTAGGCAGCGGACCTGCCCGATGGCGTCATACCGGGGTTTCGATCCGCCGCCACCCCGTCTCGTACGAGGGTATGACGGGCGGGACGCACGGACGCTCAGTCGCCCAACTCCGAGTATTTTTCACCATTTCACCCGGCAGAGCCTCTCGTGCGCGAATGACCGGCATGGCCGGCGACGCTTGGGTACTGTCCTGTTGGTCGGGCGGAGCCGCGCAGCCGGAGGATCGCGGCCTCGGACGAACAGGACCCGGGGGAGACGAGTGCTGAGCGACGAGGAAGCCTTCGAGGCCGTGGAGAAACTGCTCGAGGAGCGAGGTGAACCCCTCCCTGTGGGCCCGGCCCTCCCCCGACTGCGATCGGGCCGGAACGGTGCCTCACCAGCGTTGCGCGGGTACGGGCAGAGCGGTGAGGTGGACAGAAGGTGTCGTCACGCGGCAGCCCCGCACCGACGAGGTCAAGCTGCCCGAAGTCGGGGTCCCCTATTTCGCGCGGCAGAAGGCGCGTGAAAAGGGAGCCTGGGGCAAGACGGAGTGATCGCAGTGCTCTGACCAGCAGATGTGATCTTTATGTGTGGGTTCATTAGTTTGTGAGCACGGCTGCGAATCTCGTGAAGCGGGCGTTCAAGTACCGCTTCTATCCGACCGATGTGCAGGCAGCTGAGCTGTCGCGCACGTTCGGATGCGTGCGCAAGGTCTACAACCTGGCGCTCGCGGCCCGCACGGAGGCGTGGACGCGGCAGGAGCGGGTCAACTACAACGCCACCTCGGCGATGCTGACGGCGTGGAAGAAGACCGAGGAACTGGCCTTCCTCAACGACGTGTCGTCGGTGCCGTTGCAGCAGACGCTGCGGCACTTGCAGACCGCGTTCACCAACTTCTTCGGCAAGCGGGCCAAGTACCCGCGCTTCAAGGCCCGCAAGAAGTCCCGCAAGTCCGCCGAGTACACCACCAGCGGTTTCCGCTTCCGGGCGGGCAGTCGGCGATGAAACAGGAAGTCTCACGGCGCGAGCCGTAAGAATCTCCCTCCTTCAGGAGGGAGAGCGTCAATCCCACACCGAAGGCCCCGTACGTACTCCCGTTGCCCTCGCAGAGACGGACCTGGCAGATGGCCGCGGTGGTATGTGGTGTGCTCTTCCTGCTGGCAGTGGTCTCACGACTCTTCGGCTGACGAGTCCAGGGGCGCATCCGCCGAAACGGGAGAGCCGCCCGGTCCGTTCAGAGCTCCGCGAGCAGTTGGGCCTTCTTCGCGCTGAACTCGTCGTCCGTCACCAGACCCGCCTGATGCAACTCCCCGAGATGGCGGATCCGCTCCGCGATGTCCGCCGGGTCGCGCCGGCCCGCGCCGACCAGGACGGGGTCCGGGGTCGTGTGCGTGGGCTGCGTCCGGCGTACGGACTCCAGCACCGCCGCGGCGAACGGCAGCGACTCGTGCACCGGACCGTAGCCGAGGCCGAACACCACCGCGGCCGGGTCCTGATCGGGACGGGCGGCGGCCGTCGGCAGGGCGCCGCCGGGCGCCGTACACGGACCGTCCACCGGCTCGACGTCCGCACCCGCGCCCGAGGCCGTGACCGCGCCCATGGGAGTGCCCATGGCGGGGCCGGACACCGCGACCGTGCCCTTCGACCCGCGCGGCAGCAACCGCAGATACCCGTCGATGGCGTCCGGCGAACGCCACTCGACGCCGCTCAGCTCCGTCACCGGGAACGTCTGGTCTCCGGCCTTCCACTTCGCCGTGGAGGCACCCGTCCAGAACCAGCGGAAGGAGACCCGCTCGCCGTCGAAACCGGCCCGGCCGTCGTACGCCTTGAACTGCATCGGTGCCTCGGGGACCGCGACCATGAACCGGTCGGCGGGCTCCGAGGCGTCCGGGCCGAGCAGGGCGCGCAGCGTGTCCGCGTAGTACTCGGCGAGCGTCTCGCGCTCGGCGGGGAGCACCAGCCGGTACGGGTCGTGGCTGTCCTTCAGCTGCCCGGCGGCGGCCTCCAGCAGCGGGTCGGCGCCCGGTCTCGGCATCGCTCGCAGGACCACCGTGCCCCGCTTGCCGGGGGCCAGCGTCACCGAAGACAGTGCCGCGTGCGGTACACGCCGCTCACGCAGGCTCTGGAAGAGCTTCGGTGTGCGGATCCCCCGTTCGAAGCGGATGAGCACGGAGTCGTCGTCGAACTCCCAGGTGGCATGAATTCCGGCCAGCACATCACCCATGTGCCTCATCGTATGCGGCACTTGCCCCCCACGTCCCCCCTGGAGCAAGCCCCGATATGTGGCCGGATACGGTGCGATGCGCCCGTCGGATCCCTGTCAGGCCGCCCGGTCGTGGGCGACGCCGGCACGGCAGGCGCGGTCGGAAGCCGCGCAGCTCACCGAGTCGTAGGCGCCCACGCCGATGGCCGCGAAGTTGCCCAGGCTCTCGGTGCCCGGCTCGAAATAGCCGCTGTGCCCGACCGCGTCGCCCGCTGCGACGACCCGCGCACCGAACGAGGGCTCGACCGGGTCGGCTCCGTGGCCGAGCCCGCCGAACTCCAGGTTCGGCACGTCCTCGATCCAGTCGTCGTGGTCCCGCGTCGCCCACACCCTGGCCCCGGTACGCAGCTGGGCGGCGCGTTCCACCCGCATGCCGGGGCTGCCCGCGACGGCGATGTCCGAGACCCTGGCGGGCAGTTCGTGCGCCGCGACACCGCACAGCACCGAGCCGTAGCTGTGGCAGAACAGCGAGACGGGGGACCCGCCGGGCAGCGCGTCCACCAGCGCCTTCAGACGCACCGCGCCGCGTTCGGCGAGGTTGCCCAGGGCCGCGTCCACGCCGATGCCCGCGGGCGCGGTGTAGTCGGCCCAGGCGATGACGGCGGTACGGGTGCCGGGGCGGGCGGCGCGCTCCGCCGCGTACAGCGACTTCGCCATGCCGACCGGGGCGGCGTTCACCTTGGGCGCGGACCGTTCCAGTGTCAGCAGGTTGGTGTCGACGCCGGGGACGACCACGGAGATCCGCTCGGCCCGGTCAAGGTCGCCGAAGACCTCCGCCGCACGCCCCCTCCCGGACGGGTCGAAGGCGAGGATGTGCCGGCCGCCCGCGAGCATCGACCGGAAGCGGTCCATCCGGCGGAGTGCCTCGGCTCGGCCGTCGGGGGAGAGCCGGACGTCGTGCACGCGCTTGCCCTCGACCGCTCGCGCCTCGGTCAGTGCCCGCCGGTTGGCGTGATAGCGCAGGGTGACCGGGACACCGTTCAGATTGCCCACGACCAGCGGGTATCTGTCGGCGAGGGCGGTGCGCTGCTCGGCCGTGAGCGCGGCGAAGAACCGGGCCACGCGGTGCGGCGGTGCGTCGGCGTCCGGCAGGGGGTGTCCCGCGAGGCGGCCCCGGGCCCAGGCGGTGAGCGCGGCCGCGCGGGGCTCGTCGGGGCTCTGGTGGCGCACGGCGGTCCAGCCCGTGGTCGCCAGCACCACGAACACCACCGCGACGGCGAGCAGCGCACGCCAGGCGGCAAGGGTGGGAGAGGAGTCGAAGGAAGTCACTCCGGCCCACATTAGGAGACGCGTCACGGCACCCGTGTAGAGGGTGACGCACATCACCCGACTGTCGGGAATTCAAGTCCGCCCGCCTCACGCTGTGTTGGTGCGGCGCGCACGCTCAGGTGCGCGAGGGGCCCGGGAGGCGGATCCGGAGCGTCGCACGTGACCGTCGGGGCGGGGCGTTGTGAAGTCGGTCATGCGGTGCGCCGAGACGTACGGCACCTCGGCGCGCCCGGGCGTCGGCGCGCCCGGGCGTCGGCGCGCCCGGGCGTCGGCGCGCCAGGATGTCGGCGCGTCAGGGCATCGGGACATCAGGATTCGGGACGCCGGGCGGGGGTTCATGGTGTCGACGGGAGCGGGGTCGGGGCCGGGGCCCGGACCCCGTACGGACGTTGCGTCAGCCGGGTGTGCGGCCGGTACCGGTCCCCGCCTCTGCCTCAGCGCCCGTGCCCGCGCCCGTACCCGATCGCCAGTTCCCCGCCAGCGCCGGGCCGAGCTGGTCCAGGTACCGCTCCGTCAGTACGCGCAGCGACTCCACACTGGCGTCCCGTCCCCGGCCCCAGAGCTGGCCCGTCACCCGCATGACCCCGCAGAACGCCGCGACGGCCACCCTGGGCCGGGGGTCCTTATCCACGTCGAGGCCCTCGCGCTCGGCGATCAGCAGCGCTATCTGGTTCTCCAGGTCGATGTTGCGCCGCAGGTGGGCGGCGAGCAGCGACGGTGTCGACTCGATCAACCGGTACGTGCGCATGTGGAGTTCGACCGTGATGACCGCCTCGATCGTGTCACCGAGGCCGTTCCAGGCGCAGAGGACCGCGCGCCGTATGGCCTCGAACGGCGCCTCCGAGGCGGGCCGCCGGCGCAGCTCCGAGAGGAAGTGGGACTCCACCATCTCCTGGATGGCGAAGGCGACCTCCTCCTTGCTGGCGAAGTAGCGGAAGAAGGTGCGCTGGGAGACCTCGACGGCATCGACGATCTCGTCGACGGTCGTCTGCTCGTACCCCTGCGTGGTGAAGAGGTCGAGCGCGGCGTGCAGCAGGGCGTCCCGGGTGCGGCGCTTCTTCCGTTCGCGCAGCCCGCCCGGGCGCTCGCCCCGTCCTTCCGGAGTCCGGTCCCGCCGGGCCGGAGTCCGTTCCGGCCCGGCCGGTGTCCCGTTCCGCCCGGCCGGGTGTTCGCGCGGCCCTCGCGCCGGACTCTCGTGCGGCTCGGCAGGGCGCGCCGCCCGCTGCCCCTCGGTCACTGAAGTGGTCCTCTTTCTCCTGCTTTTGGCCAGCTCAGCGTACCTGTGAGCTACGTGACAGTTACCGGCTAGTGAAATGGTTTGTCAACTGTCAGAGCCTGACACTAGTGTCCCCGGCATGACTAGTCAGACCACCGTCGAAAAGGCGTCGCGGGAGCCGCGGAACACCGCCGAGCCCGCACCTGCCAAGGGGCTGCGCGGCCACCCCTGGCTGACGCTCTTCTCCGTGGCCATCGGCGTGATGATGGTCGCGCTCGACGGCACGATCGTCGCGATCGCCAACCCGGCCATCCAGCATGACCTGAAAGCCTCGCTCGCCGATGTCCAGTGGATCACCAACGGGTACATGCTGGCCCTCGCGGTGTCCCTGATCACCGCGGGCAAGCTCGGTGACCGGTTCGGTCACCGCCAGACCTTCCTGATCGGTGTCGTGGGCTTCGCCGCGGCATCGGGGGCCATCGGGCTCTCCGACAGCGTCGCCCTGGTGATCGTGTTCCGGGTGCTCCAGGGCCTCTTCGGTGCCCTGCTGATGCCCGCCGCGCTCGGCCTGCTGCGCGCCACCTTCCCGGCCGAGAAGCTGAACATGGCGATCGGCATCTGGGGCATGGTGATCGGCGCCTCGACCGCGGGCGGTCCGATCCTGGGCGGCGTGCTCGTCGAGCACGTCAACTGGCAGTCCGTCTTCTTCATCAATGTGCCGGTCGGGGTGATAGCGCTCCTGCTGGGCCTGGTGATCCTCAAGGACCACCGCGCCGAGAACGTGCCGCGCTCGTTCGACATCGGTGGCATCGTGCTGCTGTCGCAGGCGATGTTCTGCCTGATCTGGGCGCTCATCAAGGGCTCCGAGTGGGGCTGGGGCGACTACAAGACCCTCGGCTTCCTGGGCGGTGCCGTGGCCCTGTTCGTGGTCTTCGCCCTCTCCCAGAAGAACGTCAGGGAGCCGCTGATCCCGCTGACGATGTTCCGGTCGCTGCCGCTGACCGCGGGCACGGTCCTGATGGTGCTGATGGCCTTCGCCTTCATGGGCGGGCTGTTCTTCGTCACGTTCTACCTCCAGAACGTGCATGGTCTGAGCCCCGTCGACAGCGGTCTGCACCTGCTGCCGCTGACCGGCATGATGATCGTCGCCTCTCCGGTCGCGGGCGCGATGATCACCAAGTTCGGCCCGCGGGTTCCGCTGGTCGGCGGCATGGTGTGCACGGCGGTCGCCATGTTCGGGATGTCCCGCCTGGAGGTCGGCACCGGCACCCTGACCATGTCGATCTGGTTCGGTCTGCTCGGCCTCGGCCTCGCCCCGGTGATGGTGGGCGCCACCGAGGTCATCGTGGGCAACGCCCCGATGGAGCTGTCCGGCGTCGCCGGTGGTCTCCAGCAGTCCGCCATGCAGGTCGGCGGCAGCCTCGGTACGGCGGTGCTGGGCGCGGTCATGGCCTCCCAGGTCGACTCCCACCTGGGCGACAACTGGAAGGCCGCACAGCTTCCGCCGCTCAGCCCGCAGCAGCTGGACCAGGCGTCCGCGGCCGTCGAGGTCGGCATCCCGCCGGTGTCCGGCAACATGCCGCCGGAGATCGCGCAGAAGATCACCGGCGTCGCCCATGACACGTTCGTGTCGGGCATGAGCACGGCATTCACGGTCGCCGGCGTCGTCGCCGTGGTCGCCGCGCTGGTCGCCACGCTCGCCAAGCGCGGTCAGAACGCCGAGGCGGGCGCGGGCGTCGGCCACATCTGACCGCCCGTACCGTCCCCCGACGCGTCGGCGGGCCGACAGACCCGGCACCGTCAACACACCGCGTACAACAGCCCCGCCGGACCGTTCCGGCGGGGCTGTCGCCTATCCGGGTGGTGTGCCCCACGGCCCCTTTCCCGGGCGCCGCCCCGCAGGTCAGGGTGCGTACAACCGATTCGCACGACCACGGGGGTCGATTTCCATGCGCAGGACACGCACGATGCGTACGACCGCTCTTGCCACCGCTCTCGCCGCTGCCGCACTGATCCCGCAGGCCGCCGCCGCGCACTCGCCGGACTCACGACCCGTCGCCCGCTCCGCGCCCGTCCGGCTCGGGACCTGCGACAGCGGCCAGCTCTGCCTCTGGGAGAAACCGGACTTCACCGGAGCCCGGCAGATCCACGAGCTGTCCACCGTCGACATCGAGAGCTGCGTCCCGCTGCGGGCGGGTGCCAGGATCCAGGCGCTCGCCAACCGCACGGGCCGCCCGGTCACCACGTACCAGTCGGCGGAATGCGCCGAGACCGGGGAGTTCGAGACCTACCCGGGCGGCGGCACCTGGGTGCCCCGGTCCCCGTACCAGGTCCGGGCGTTCAAGGTCTGGGAGAACTGACCGGACATCACCGGACACGACCCGGCACACCGAGGGGCGGCAGGTGCGGCACCGGACACGCCGAGCGGCGGGAACCGGGACCGTCGGCGGCAACGAGGCCGGGCGCCCCGAGGCCGGGCGCCCCGAGGCCGGGCGCCCCGAGGAGCGGCAGCGGCACGAAGCGACACGCCGAGGGGCGGCGCGGACCCGTCCGGTCCCCGCCGCCCCTCGGTCGCTCTCGGCCCGACCTTTGTCGCGCCTACGCGTCGCCGCCGGCCGCGCCCGGGTCGGCCGCGGTCACGTCCAGCAGGTCGTACCGGTCGATCGCCTGCTTCAGCAGCGACCGGTCGATCCGGCCCTGCTTCGCCAGCTCCGTCAGCACCGCGAGCACGATCGACTGCGCGTCGATGTGGAAGAACCGGCGGGCCGCACCACGCGTGTCCGCGAAGCCGAAGCCGTCCGCGCCCAGCGACTGGTACGCACCGGGCACCCACCGCGCGATCTGGTCCGGCACCGAACGCATCCAGTCCGAGACCGCCACGAACGGCCCCTCGGAGCCGGAGAGCTTTCGCGTCACGTACGGGACGCGCTGCTCCTCCTCCGGGTGCAGCAGGTTGTACCGCTCCGTCTCCACGGCCTCACGACGCAGCTCGTTCCAGGAGGTGGCCGACCAGACGTCCGCCCGGACGTTCCACTCCTCGGCGAGGATCCGCTGCGCCTCGACCGCCCACGGCACGGCCACGCCGGACGCCAGGATCTGGGCCGGGATCTCGCCCCGCTCGGCCGTCTTGAAGCGGTAGACACCCTTGAGGATGCCCTCCGCGTCGACGTTCTCCGGCTCGGCCGGGTGCTGGATCGGCTCGTTGTAGACGGTGAGGTAGTAGAAGACGTCCTCGTTTTCCTCGGGGGTCCCGCCGTACATCCGGCGCAGACCGTCCTTGACGATGTGCGCGATCTCGTAGCCGAACGCCGGGTCGTACGCCACGCAGGCCGGGTTGGTCGAGGCCAGCAGCTGGGAGTGGCCGTCGGCGTGCTGGAGACCCTCACCGGTCAGCGTCGTACGACCGGCGGTCGCGCCCAGCACGAAGCCGCGCGCGAGCTGGTCGGCCATCTGCCAGAACTGGTCGCCGGTGCGCTGGAAACCGAACATCGAGTAGAAGACGTACACCGGGATCAGCGGCTCGCCGTGCGTGGCGTACGCCGACCCGGCAGCGATCAGCGACGCCGTGCAACCGGCCTCCGAGATGCCGTCGTGCAGCATCTGGCCCTGCGGCGACTCCTTGTACGCGAGCAGCAGATCGCGGTCCACCGACTCGTACTGCTGACCCAGCGGGTTATAGATCTTCGCGCTCGGGAAGAAGGCGTCCATGCCGAAGGTGCGGTACTCGTCGGGCGCGATCAGCACGAAGCGCTTGCCGATCTCCTTGTCCCGCATGAGTTCCTTCAGGATGCGGACGAACGCCATGGTCGAGGCGATCGACTGCTGCCCCGAACCCTTCTTCGCGGTCGCGTACGTCTTTTCCTCGGGCAGGACCAGCGGCTTCGCACGCACCACACGCGTCGGGACGTAACCGCCCAGACTGCTGCGGCGGTCGTGCATGTACTGGATCTCCTCCGAGTCGCGACCCGGGTGGTAGTAGGGCGGGTAGCCCTCGTCCAGCTGCTTGTCGCTGATCGGGAGGTGCAGCCGGTCGCGGAACCGCTTGAGGTCCTCGACCGTGAGCTTCTTCATCTGGTGGGTGGCGTTGCGGCCCTCGAAGTTCGGCCCCAGCGTCCAGCCCTTGACGGTCTGAGCCAGGATCACCGTCGGCTGACCCTTGTGGGCCTTGGCCGCCGCGTACGCCGCGTACACCTTGCGGTGGTCGTGACCGCCGCGCCCCAGGTGCAGGATCTGGTCGTCGGACATGTCCTTGACCATCTCGCGCAGCCGCGGGTCGTCCCCGAAGAAGTGCTCGCGGATGTACGCGCCCGACTCGGTGGCGTACGTCTGGAACTGCCCGTCCGGCGTGGTGTTCAGCTTGTTGACCAGAATGCCGGTGCGGTCCTGCGCGAGCAGCGGGTCCCAGGAGCGGTCCCAGACCAGCTTGATGACGTTCCATCCGGCGCCGCGGAACTGCGACTCCAGCTCCTGGATGATCTTGCCGTTGCCGCGTACCGGGCCATCGAGCCGCTGCAGGTTGCAGTTGACCACGAAGGTCAGGTTGTCCAGGCCCTCACGGGCGGCGAGGGAGAGCTGGCCCAGCGACTCCGGCTCGTCCATCTCGCCGTCGCCCAGGTACGCCCACACGTGCGACCGGGAGGTGTCGGCGATGCCGCGCGCCTCCATGTACCGGTTCATCCGCGCCTGGTAGATCGCGGCGAGCGGGCCGAGACCCATCGAGACGGTCGGGAACTCCCAGAAGTCCGGCATCAGCCGCGGGTGCGGGTAGCTGGACAGACCGTTGGGCGCCTTCGACTTCTCCTGGCGGAACGCGTCGAGCTGCGCCTCGCTCAGTCGGTCGAGCAGGAAGGCGCGGGCGTAGATGCCCGGGGACGCGTGGCCCTGGAAGAAGATCTGGTCGCCGCCCAGGCCGTCGTCCTTGCCCCGGAAGAAGTGGTTGAAGCCCACGTCGTAGAGCGAGGCGGAGGAGGCGAAGGTGGCGATGTGGCCGCCGACCCCGATGCCCGGGCGCTGGGCGCGCGACACCATCACGGCCGCGTTCCAGCGGGTCGCGTTGAGGATCTTGCGCTCGATCTCCTCGTCGCCGGGGAAGAACGGCTCGTCCTTCGTGGCGATCGTGTTCACGTAGTCCGTACTGCGCATCTCCGGCACGGCGACACGCTTCTCCCGCGCGCGCTCGATGAGCCGGAGCATCAGATAACGGGCCCGCTCACGGCCTCGCTCGTCGACGGCTGCGTCGAGCGAGTCGAGCCACTCCTGGGTCTCTTCGGGATCGAAGTCCGGGACCTGGCTCGGCAGGCCGCCAATGATGATCGGGTTGCGATCGGATCCGGAAGCCACGCTGTTCCTTCGCTGTTCGGTGCTGCTCTACGGGGCCGGTCACGGGGGAACGTGCCCCCGGGATGTGGTGCCAGTACGCCAACACCATCGTGTACCGCAAGGGCGCAAACGTCATCTCTACCGAGGGGTAACCCCTGTGTTCACGAGACATCGCGTCCATGGCGGGGGGACGGGTCGCCGCAAACGGAAACCATACGCCCAAGCCGCCAAAGCGTTCCCAAAGGATGTTCGAATCCGAATGGCGGACCGAAACGGCATAAGCTGTGGAAGGACGTAAAGGGTGTGGACGGTAGCGCCGGGCCCCGAAGGGAGGCCGCCGACACCGCGGGGACGTGGCAGGGAACGTCCTCGTTTAGGCGGTCTCGCACGCTGGGTACTTGCGCGATCCGCCACTCCCGTGTGGACTACGGCCAATGCCTCGCGCACGCGCGTGGCCGAAGCATTTTCCGAAACATGATCAGGAGGCAACCCGTGAGCGCGACCGCGGACCACGCGGAGGAGCGGACCAACCCGGCAGCACGCCTGGGGTTCGAGCCCGGACAGGTGGTCCAGGAGATCGGCTACGACGACGACGTCGAGCAGGAGCTCCGTGAGGGCATTGAGGCCGCTATCGGTCAGGATCTCGTCGACGAGGACTACGACGACGTCGCCGACGCCGTTCTGCTGTGGTTCCGCGACGAGGACGGCGACCTTACGGACGCGCTGGTGGATGCCATTGGTCTGATCGAGGACGGCGGCACGGTCTGGCTGATGACGCCGAAGACCGGCCGTGACGGCTACATCGAACCGAGCGACATCAACGAGGCCGCGCAGACCGCCGGTCTCTCCCAGACCAAGAGCATCAGCGTGGGCAAGGACTGGACGGGCAGCCGTCTGGTCACGCCGAAGGCGGCCCGCAGCAAGCGCTGAACGGCGCTCGACGCGCCCGAACCACGAAGGTCCCCCCACCGGCAGCGGCCGCAGGGGGGACCTTCGTCGTACGGCCACGTCGTACGACCGCGTATCCGGCCGTGCACGGGCGTGTCCCATGGCCGCCGGGCTTTGCCGGGTCGTCGGCGCGCTCTTCGGCCGTGCGAACCCGGCCCCGGGGCTTCGCGGCCGGCACGACGGTCGTCCGGCCCCGACAGGCCGGCCGCCGCCGCTCGCGCGGTCCCGAGGTCCGTGCGGGACTCCGGGAGGCCCGTGCGGGCGGCGCACGCGGCGCGGGGGCTGCGTAGGCTGGGGCCACCCGGACAGCCCAGCCCGGTGAACGTAGCGAAAGGGACGCGTCTCATGGCGATCGAGGTCGGTACCCAGGCCCCGGATTTCGAGCTGAAGGACAACCACGGCCGGACCGTGAAGCTCTCCGACTTCCGCGGCGAGAAGAACGTCGTGCTGCTCTTCTACCCGTTCGCCTTCACCGGCGTCTGCACGGGTGAGCTCTGCGCACTCCGCGACGAGCTGCCGAAGTTCGTGAACGACGACACACAGCTGCTCGCCGTCTCCAACGACTCCATCCACACCCTGCGGGTCTTCGCCGAGCAGGAGGGCCTCGAATACCCGCTGGTCTCGGACTTCTGGCCGCACGGCGAGACCTCGCGGGCGTACGGCGTCTTCGACGAGGAGAAGGGCTGCGCGGTGCGCGGCACCTTCATCATCGACAAGGAGGGCGTGGTGCGCTGGACCGTGGTCAACGCCCTGCCCGACGCGCGTGACCTCAACGACTACATCAAGGCGCTCGACGCGCTCTGATCCCACGGATGCTCCGAGCCACCGGGGCGTCCCGATGCACCGCAGCACCCCGATGCTCCGCAGTACCGCGATCCACCGGAGCGCTCCGGTCCGCCCGACCGGCGACCGGTGGATCCGCTCCGACCCGGCCAAAAGCCTGCTCCGGCCGGGAACCGGTCACTAGGATCCACTCGTTCATCGGATGCCAAGCAATGTGGAGGCGCCGGCGCCCGCCGGCCGCCCAGGAAACCAATGGGAGGACTCGTGGGAGTCAGCCTCAGCAAGGGCGGCAACGTCTCGCTGACCAAGGCCGCGCCCAACCTGACCGCCGTGATCGTCGGTCTGGGCTGGGATGCCCGCACCACCACCGGTGGTGACTTCGACCTCGACGCCAGCGCCCTGCTGACGAATGCCCAGGGCAAGGTCGGCAGCGACAGCAACTTCGTCTTCTTCAACAACCTCAAGAGCCCCGACGGCTCCGTCGAGCACACCGGTGACAACCTCACCGGTGAGGGCGAGGGCGACGACGAGGTCATCAAGGTCAACCTGTCCACCGTTCCGGCCGATGTCGACAAGATCGTCTTCCCGGTCTCGATCTACGAGGCCGAGGCCCGCCAGCAGAGCTTCGGCCAGGTGCGCAACGCCTACATCCGCGTGGTCAACCAGGCCGACAACACCGAGCTGGCGCGCTACGACCTGAGCGAGGACGCGTCCACGGAGACCGCCATGGTCTTCGGCGAGCTGTACCGCCACGGGGCGGAGTGGAAGTTCCGCGCCATCGGCCAGGGGTACGCCTCGGGGCTGCGCGGCATCGCGCAGGACTTCGGCGTCAACGTCTGAGAGCCCGGCATCCGGGGTCTCGTCGTCCGAGGCCCCGGGCACCGGGGGTGCCGGCGTCCGGCCCCGGGGTTCTCGGCGTCCGAGGTGAGGGCTCGGACGTTCGAGGCGCCGGCGGTCGAACAGGCACGAGGCCGGGTCGGTCCGCCGGAAGCGGCCCGGTTCACCCAGGCACGCAGCCCGTCCGGCGCCGCACGCGGTGCGGCGCCGGACGGGCTCAGCAGTCGATTCAGGTTCAGCAGACGGTTTCATCGACTCATCGACTCGGGGAGGACCACACCATGGGCGTCACACTCGCCAAGGGAGGCAACGTCTCCCTCTCCAAGGCCGCACCCAACCTCACCCAGGTGCTGGTCGGGCTCGGCTGGGACGCGCGTTCCACCACCGGCGCCGACTTCGACCTCGACGCCAGCGCGCTGCTGTGCCAGTCGGGCCGGGTGCTCGGCGACGAATGGTTCGTGTTCTACAACAACCTCACGAGCCCCGACGGCTCCGTGGAGCACACCGGCGACAACCTCACGGGCGAGGGCGACGGCGACGACGAGTCGGTTATCGTGAATCTCACCCAGGTCCCGGCGCACTGCGACAAGATCATTTTCCCGGTCTCCATTCACGAGGCGGACAGTCGGGGACAGGCCTTCGGCCAGGTCAGCAATGCGTTCATTCGCGTGGTCAACCAGGCGGACGGTCAGGAACTCGCGCGTTACGACCTCACCGAGGACGCGTCGACAGAAACCGCGATGATCTTCGGCGAGCTGTACCGGTACAACGGCGAATGGAAGTTCCGTGCCGTGGGTCAGGGGTACGCGTCCGGGTTGCGCGGGATCGCTCTAGACTTTGGGGTCAACGTTTCGTAAAGCCGCGCATGGCGCGGGGGAGCCCCGTTCAAGCCGGGGGAGATCTGTTTCACACACGATGGGGTAGCCAGTGCTTCTGAAAACCTTCGGCTGGTCGTTCGCGGTTACCGCGCTCGGCCTGGTCGCAGCGGTGTTCTACGGGGGGTGGGAAGCCTTCGGCGTAGTGGCGATCCTGTCCATCCTGGAGATCTCGCTGTCCTTCGACAACGCGGTGGTCAACGCGGGAATCCTGAAGAAGATGAATGCCTTCTGGCAGAAGATCTTCCTCACGATCGGTGTGCTCATCGCCGTCTTCGGTATGCGACTGGTGTTCCCCGTTGTGATCGTGGCCGTCACGGCCAAGATCGGTCCCATCGAGGCGGTCGACCTTTCGTTCAGCCAGCCCGAGCGCTATCAGGAACTGGTCACGGACGCCCACCCGGCGATCGCCGCGTTCGGCGGGATGTTCCTGCTGATGATCTTCCTCGACTTCGTCTTCGAGGAGCGTGACATCCAGTGGCTGCGCTGGATCGAGCGCCCGCTCGCGAAGCTGGGCAAGGTCGACATGCTGTCGGTCTGCATCGCGCTGATCGCGCTGCTGATCTCGGCCATGACCTTCGCGACCAACGCGCACCAGCACGGCGGCGGTCACGCCGACAAGGCGGAGACCGTCCTGCTCGCCGGGGTCGCGGGTCTGATCACGTACCTCATCGTCGGCGGTCTCTCCGGCTTCTTCGAGAACCGGCTGGAGGAAGAGGAGGAGCGAGAGCACGAGGCCGAGGAGGAGGCCCGGAAGAGCGGGAAGAAGGTCTCCGCGATCGCGCTCTCCGGCAAGGCCGCGTTCTTCATGTTCCTCTACCTGGAGGTGCTCGACGCGTCCTTCTCGTTCGACGGTGTCATCGGCGCCTTCGCCATCACCAACGAGATCGTGCTGATGGCCCTGGGCCTCGGCATCGGTGCCATGTACGTCCGTTCGCTCACGGTCTACCTGGTCCGTCAGGGCACCCTCGACGACTACGTCTACCTGGAGCACGGCGCCCACTACGCCATCGGCGCGCTGGCCGTCATCCTCCTCGTCACCATCCAGTACCAGATCCACGAGCTCATCACCGGTCTGGTAGGTGTCGTGCTGATCGGCTGGTCCTTCTGGTCCTCGGTCCGGCGCAACAAGGCGCTGGCGGCCGCGGGCGGGGACGACGAGGCGGGAGCCAGGACGGAAGTAACCTCCGGCGTGTGACCCCGGGGAAAGCCCCCGCCCCCGGCGCGATCCGCCGGGGGCGGGGGACCCGGCGGATCGCGCCGGGATTTCCCGGCCGGGCGCGATCCGGTGGGGAAATCCGGGGTGTGACCCGGTGGGGAATGAGGAACGCTCTCAGCGGGGCGGTCCGCGTGGCGACGGTTCTCCGGAGACATCCGGAACCGGCCCGGCGGCCCGCCCCGCGGTGATGTGGGGACCGTGCGCGGCATGGGACGGCCATCGCCATCGGGCCGGGCACGGGCCGGGGCACTTCCGATCGAGAGAACCGAGAGACGTGGGGGTTGGGGATGGGGTTCCTGGACAATCTATGGCCGGGGCGGCAGCCGCAGTTCGAGTCGGGCAACGCGCTGACCAGTTCGATCGTGCTTACCAAGCGGCACGCCACGGTCTCGCTGACCAAGAACGGCGCGCTGAACGGCAATCTGCGGGTCAACCTCTCCTGGCGGATGCGCACGTCCGACATAGAAGGCAGATCACGGCAGAGCGGCCGGCTGCTGCGCCCCCTGAAGATGTTCCAGCCCGATGTCGTCCAGGCGCATACCCAGGGGATGGTCAACGTGGACCTGGACCTGGGCTGCATGTACGAACTGAAGGACGGCACCAGGGGAGTGGTCCAGCCGCTGGGCAACCTCCTGGGCGACCTGAACGCACCGCCGTACATACGGCTCAGCGGGGACGACCGCTTCGGGGCGCCGTCCGGCGAGACCGTCTACATCAATCTCGACCAGCGCGAGCACTTCAAGCGGTTGATGTTCTTCGTCTACATCTACGACCAGACGCCGGCCTTCGACCGCACGCACGCCAAGGTGACGCTCTACCCCGGCAACGGACCGCAGATCGAGATCGAACTCGACGAGCACGCTCCGGAGGCGCGCTCCTGCGCGGTGTTCACGGTCGACAATTCCAAGGACGAGTTCGTCGTGCGGCGCGAGGTGAAGTTCGTGTACGGCTTCCAGTCGGAGCTGGACCGCATGTACGGCTGGGGCATGCAGTGGGGGCGCGGCTACAAGTCCCGGACCTGAACGCGAAGTCCCGGACCTGAACGCGGCACACGCCCGCGGGCCCCGGACCCGAGAGCCGCGCACGGCGGCACGTCCTGGACCCGAGCGCGGACGCCGGGCCGTGGCCGGTCCGTACCGGGGCGGCGCGACCGGTCCGTGACGGACAACCCCGGTGCCGGGCGCGCGGCGCTCCGGCGCCGTGTCACTGCCGTACGAACTGCGGTCCCTGCGGAGGCAGCACGAAGTGCGGGTCGGGAGCGGGCGCCGCGGCCGGGGCGGGCTGCGGATAGCCGTAGGCGGCCTGGGCCGCACTCGCCTGCGGGTGTCCGTAGGCGGGCGGAGGGACGACCGGCTGCGGGGCCGGGTGGGCCATCGGGGGCTGCGGATAGCCGTATCCGGGCTGCTGGTGCTGGACCGTGACCTGAGCGTCGGGGCCGGGCGCCGGGGCGGGCGGGAACGCGGGCACGGGCGGCGGGAACGCGGGGGCGGGCACGGGCGGGGCCATGGGCGGGGAAACCGCTATCGGGGAGGGCGCCGGGGACGTGACCGCGGATACCGAGGACGCCGAGGACACAGAGGGGGCCGGGGCGGGTTCCGTCTCGTCGACCGAGATGCCGAAAGCGGTCGCCAGGCCGACCAGTCCGGTCGGATAGCCCTGCCCCACGGCCCGGAACTTCCAGCCATCGCCGCGCCGGTAGAGCTCCCCGCAGATGATCGCCGTCTCCTCGCCGGTCTCAGGGCGCACGTCGAAGACGGCGAGCGGCTCCTCGTCGGTGCCCGCCGAGTCGTACAGCAGGACGCGCAGATCGCGCACCTGGGCGAAGGTGGCGCCGTCGGAGGACGCGGCGATGATCACCTGGTCGACCGAGCGGTCGAGTGCGGTGAGATCGGCCTCGATACTGTCCGTGAGCCCCTCGGGCACACTGCGCTTCGGCAGCCGTCGAACCAGGCCGGAGGGGTGGCGGGGCTGGTTGTAGAAGACGAAGTCCTCGTCCGAGCGCACGCGTCCGTCGGCTCCCAGCAGCAGGGCCGAGGCGTCCACATCCGGAACTCCGGTGCCCGGTGTCCAGCGCAGCACGGCCCGTACGGCCATGGCGTCCAGAGGGACGTTCGAGCCTTTCACCATCGCGTGCGTCATGCCCGTCATCCTGCCTGCTGGCTGCCCGCGCGGACAACGCGGGGGTCGCACCGGGTGTCTCCGGGGCGGCCCGGAGCCAGGCCGTTCGCCGTACGTCGCGTGGTCGGTAAATGGACGAGTTACCCGGAATTCATGCCCACGGGGAACTCTCGACACGCGTCTGTACGTACTATTACCGGCCATGTGTTCTTCGACCGGTTGGGCAGTACAGGGGAAGTAGATGCGTCATTTCGGGCATGTTGCGCCCGCGGTCCGAGAGCGGCTGTTCTTCCAGGAACCCTGCGTCTTCGGGGCGGATTCGCCCGCCCATGTGCTCTCGGCCGCTCTCGGGGCGACTCTGTACAGTCCCGCCACCAGACCGAGGCTCGCCGACGACATCATCAAGCAGGTGGCGCGCGGAGTCGTCTCGATGGTGCTCTGTCTGGAGGACTCGATCGACGACTCCGAGGTCGTCGGTGCCGAGGAGAACCTGGTCAGGCAGTTCACCGACCTCGATGCGCGCGGCGCCGAGCTGCCCCTGCTCTTCATCCGGGTCCGGGAACCGGGCCAGGTCGTCGACCTGGTGCGCCGGCTCGGCAGTGCCGTCCGGCTGTTGTCTGGATTTGTACTTCCGAAGTTCACGGAAGAGCGTGGTACGCCCTTCATGGAGGCCGTATTCCAGGCCGAAAAGGCATGCGGGCGGCGACTGTTCGCGATGCCCGTCCTCGAATCGCCCGAGCTGCTGCACCTGGAGACGCGCCAGGAAACACTGCGGGGAATAGCCCGCACCGTCGACAAGTACCGCGAACGCGTGCTCGCGCTGCGGCTCGGCGTCACCGACTTCTGCTCGGCGTACGGGCTGCGCAGGCCGCCCGACATGACGGCCTACGACGTGCAGATCGTCGGCGCCGTCATCGCCGACGTCGTCAACGTTCTGGGCCGGGCGGACGGCACGGGCTTCGCGATCACCGGACCGGTGTGGGAGTACTTCCGGCTCCAGAAACGCATGTTCAAACCGCAGCTGCGCCGCAGCCCCTTCCTGGAGGGCCGCGCCGAGGAGCTGCGCACGGCACTGATCGAGCACGACCTGGACGGCCTGCTGCGGGAGATCGAGCTGGACCGGGCCAACGGCCTCCTCGGCAAGACCTGCATCCATCCGTCGCACGTCGCGCCCGTGCACGCGCTGTCGGTGGTCAGTCACGAGGAGTTCAGCGACGCCCAGGACATCCTGCAGCCGGAACGCGACGGCGGCGGCGTCATGCGCTCCGCGTACACGAACAAGATGAACGAGGTGAAGCCGCACCGCGCCTGGGCCGAACGGACCCTGCAGCGCGCCGAGGTCTTCGGCGTGGCACGGGAGGACGTCGGCTTCGTGGAGCTGCTGGCCGCGGGGGTCGTGGAATGAGGGCCCCGGGCGAGGAGCGGGCGACGGACATGGTGTGGTCGGGCAGTTGGGTGACGGAACGACTGGGCGTCGAACTGGTCGGTGACGGGAGGCCCGACGGCGACCGGGAGGTGCGGGAACTTCTGGGCCTCGCCCTGCGCCGCAACCCCAAGCGGGCCCATCTGCTCGTGTCGAACGTGCTCGGCAAGCACGTGCCGCAGAGACCCTCCGTGGTGTACGACGCCGGATTCGAGCTGGGCCGACGGGTGCGCGCACTTCTCGGCGAGGCCGAGGCGCGCCGGGCCGTCGTGCTCGGTTACGCGGAGACGGCCACCGGCCTCGGGCACGCGGTCGCGGACGGGCTGGGCGTGGCGCCGTACCTCCACTCGACGCGCCGACCGGTCGACGGAGTGGCGCGGGCGGGCGGCTTCGAGGAGTCGCACTCGCACGCCACCTCGCATCTGCTGCTCCCGGAGGACCCCGCCCTGCTGGCGGGCGGCCGGGGCGACGGCGATGCGCCGGGCGCGGTCGCGGAGCAGCCGAGTGCCGTCGCCGATGCGCCACTGGTGCTGGTGGACGACGAGTTCTCCACCGGCAACACCGTGCTCAACACCATCCGCGCCCTGCACGAGCGGTACCCGCGCGGACGGTACGTCGTCGTGGCCCTGGTGGACATGCGCTCACCCGCCGACCGGGTACGGCTGGCCGCGTTCGCCGCGGAGATCGGCGCGCGCGTCGACCTGGTGGCGCGGTGCTCGGGCGCGGTCACGCTCCCGGACGGTGTCCTGGAGAAGGGCCGTGCGCTGGTCGCCGCGCAGGAGGAGGCAGATTCCGGCAGCCGGGAGGCCCAGTCTCCCGGCCCGGAAGCGAAGTCCTCAGGTCCGGAGACGGACTCGCTCCACCCGGACTCGGATTCTCCTGGTCCGGCGGCTGGATCCCCTGGTCCGAAGCCGGATTCTCCCGGTCCGGAGGCGGTCGCCAGGACGGAACGCCGCATGTGCACCCGGGTCGACCTCCGGTGGCCGGCCGGTGTACCCGACGGCGGGCGCCATGGTTTCACCCCCGCCCACCGGGCCGTCCTGGAACGGGCGCTCCCGGCCATGGCCGACCGTGTCGCAGCCGCACTGGGCGGAGCCCGACGCGTACTGGTCCTCGGCTTCGAGGAGCTGATGTACGCGCCTCTCCGACTGGCCACGGCACTGGAGGAGCACACGGAAGCCGAGGTGCGTTACTCGACGACTACGCGCTCCCCCGTCCTCGCCGTGGACGATCCGGGCTACGCGATACGCAGCCGACTGGTCTTCCCGGCCCACGACAACCCGGCCGACGGGCCCGGCGACCGGTACGCGTACAACGTCGCGGGCGCCGGGTTCGACGCTGTGGTCGTGACCGTCGACTCCGCCGCCGACACGCCCGAACTCCACGCCCCCGACGGCCTGTTGGCGCGGCTCGCCGCGCACACCGAGCACGTCCTGCTCGCCGTCGTCCCGTCGTACGTCCCCTCGTACGCCTCGCCGTGCATCCCTTCGCGCGCCCCCGATCCGCACGTCTCCGACCCGTACGGGTCCGACTCACCCGACCCGTACGTCTCCGACTCATACGCCTCCGAACGGCAGGAGCCCCCCACCGTGCTGTCCGAGCCCCTCCGCGGCCCCGCGTTCTCCTCCTACGCGCCGGACGAGGTCGGCTGGCTGCTCCAGGACCTCTCGCACGTGGAACTGGAGGCACCGGTCGAGGAACGCGAGGAGGCGATACAGAGCGGTGGCGCGCACTACGCCGAGTCGCTGCCCGTCGAGTACCAGCCGTCCGCCCAGTACCAGAGCCTGTTCAAGGCGGCGCTGGAGCTGTCGGCCGCCCGCGTCGCCCGTGCCGTCGGCACCGTCACCGAGACGGTCCTCGCCGAGCGCACCCCGCGCCCCGTCCTGGTCTCGCTCGTCAGGGCCGGCACCCCCGTCGGCATCCTCATGCGCCGCTGGGCCCGCCATCGCCACGGCCTGGACCTGCCGCACTACGCCGTCTCCATCGTGCGCGGCCGAGGCATCGACGCCAACGCCCTGCGCTGGCTGGCCGCCCACCACGACCCGGCCGACGTCGTCTTCGTCGACGGCTGGACCGGCAAGGGGGCGATCACCCGCGAACTCGCCGAGGCCCTGGCCGAGTTCGACGGAACGAAGAGGCCGGAGGGGGCCGAGGGTGCCATGAGGGCCGACGGCTCCGGGGGCTTCGACCCGGAGATCGCGGTCCTGGCCGACCCGGGCGGCTGCGTGCGCACCTATGGCACCCGCGAGGACTTCCTGATCCCGTCGGCCTGCCTCAACTCCACCGTCTCCGGGCTGGTCTCGCGTACGGTCCTCCGCTCCGACCTGGTCGGTCCCGACGAATTCCACGGCGCGAAGTTCTACCGGGAACTCGCGGACGGCGATGCGTCCGGCCACTTCCTCGACACCGTCACCGCGTGCTTCGACGAGGTCGCCGACGCCGTGGACGCGGAGGTCGCGGCACTGCTCGCCGCGGACCGCACCCCCACCTGGGAGGGCTGGGCCGCGGTGGAACGCATCAGCGAGGAGCACGACATCCACGACGTGAACCTGGTCAAGCCGGGCGTCGGCGAGACCACCCGCGTACTGCTGCGCCGTGTCCCGTGGAAGATCCTCGCCAGGCGCGGCGCGGGCGCGGACCTCGACCACATCCGGCTGCTGGCGCGGCAGCGCGGGGTGCCGATCGAGGAGGTCGACGAACTTCCGTACACCTGCGTCGGGTTGATCCACCCGAAGTACACGCGGGGCGCGACGGGCGCGAACGGCAGGGCGGTGGAGCCGAAGTGACCGCACCGGACACGTCCCGTGCCGCCACGACACTGGTCGCCAGCGATCTCGACCGCACCCTGATCTACTCCGCGGCGGCGCTCCGGCTCGCCGTGCCGGACGCCGAGGCCCCCCGCCTGCTCTGCGTGGAGGTGTATGGGCACAAGCCCCTCTCCTACCTGACCGAGACGGCCGCGGCGCTGCTCGGCGAACTGGCCCGCACCACGGTCTTCGTCCCCACGACCACCCGTACCCGTGAGCAGTACGGGCGCGTCCGCCTCCCCGGCCCCGCACCCCGGTTCGCGATCTGTGCCAACGGCGGGCACCTTCTCGTCGACGGCGAGTCCGACCGCGACTGGCAGGCCCGGGTCTCCCGCAGGCTCACCGCCGAGTCGGCCTCGCTCGCCGAGGTCCGCGCCCGTCTCCTGGCCGCGGCCGACCCCGCCTGGGTGCTCAAGGAACGCGTGGCCGAGGACCTCTTCGTGTACCTCGTCGTGGAACGCTCGCTGCTGCCCGACGGCTGGGTCGAGGAGGTGGGGGAGTGGGCGCGGAGCCGCGGCTGGACGGTCTCTCTCCAGGGCCGCAAGATCTACGCCGTACCCGCCCCGCTCACCAAGAGCGCCGCCATGCGCGAGGTCGCCCGGCGCACAGGTGCCACGCGCACTCTCGCGGCCGGTGACAGCCTCCTCGACGCCGATCTGCTCCTGGCCGCCGACCACGCCTGGCGTCCGGCCCACGGAGAACTCGCCGAAGCCGGCTGGAACGCCCCGCACGTCCAGGTGACGGCCGAGGACGGGGTGGCCGCGGGCGAGGCGATCCTCCGGCATCTCCTGCGGGCTTCGGGCCCGGACCTCCTCCCGGGGCCCCGTCCGGAGCGGGCGTGCTGAACCGGGCGTGCGTTCCGGGACGTGCGCCGGCGCCGACTCGCGCGCCGCGCCGGGCGGGAGAAACGGCGATCCGGAGAGCCGGGCCTGGAGGACACTCAGGCCCTGGGAAGATCCGGAGCCCGGGGAGAACCAGGCCCGGGGGTCGAACAGTGAGATCGAACAGGAGCGCGTGATGACCAAGGGCAACGAGACCAAGATCACGGACGAGCTGTACGCGTACATGCTGGCCCACAACCCGCCGCTCGACGCGGTGCAGCGGGAACTCGTCGAGACCACGTACGCCCGCCTGCCCGAGCAGGCGGGCATGCAGTCCGCCGAGGAGCAGGCCCCGCTGCTCGCCTTCCTGGTCCGGCTGACCGGAGCCCGGCACATCGTGGAGGTCGGCACGTTCACCGGCTTTTCCGCCCTGGCGATGGCGCACGCACTGCCCGCCGACGGGCGGTTGATCGCCTGCGACATCTCGGAGGAGTGGACCGCTTATGGCCGTGAGGCGTGGGAGCGGGCCGGAGTCGCCGACCGGATCGACCTCCGTATCGCCCCCGCGCTCGACACGCTGCGGGCGATGCCTGCCGAGCCGCACATCGACCTCGCCTATCTGGACGCGGACAAGGACAACTACATCGCGTACTGGGAGGAGTTGGTGCCCCGGATGCGGCCGGGCGGCCTCCTCGTCACGGACAACGTGCTCTTCCACGGTCTGGTGACCGATCCGCGGGCGACCGGCAGCGCGGCGGCGATCCAGGCGTTCAACGATCACGTGGCTGCCGATCCCCGGATGGACAGCGTGATGCTGACCGTGTCCGACGGACTGAGCCTCTCCCGCAAGCGCTAGTGCCGCTCCCGGCAATGTTTGCCCCGTCGCGCCGCCCAGCACGCACGCTCGCGGCGTTGGCCAAAAGCCCACGTAGCCCCTTCCCCAAGCTCTCGACTTCGTTCGAGCAGGGGAGGCCCCATCCGAGGGCTTCCGGCCGCCTTGCGATCGCACGCACCGGACGACGCTCCTTACGGGGCAAACCTTGCCGGTCACGGCACTAGAGCCGGGGGCGGACGCGGGAGGGCGCGGACCCGGGGCGGGGCCGTCCCACGACGCCCCCGCCCCGTTGCTGTGTCGCTGCGTCGCCGAAACGCTGCGTCGCCGGAACGCGCTCAGCCGCAGCAGCCGCCCCCGCAACAGCCCCCGCCCCCGGCACCCGCCGACGGGGCGGCAGGCGCTGCCGACCTGGCGGACGACCCTCCCACGGCGACGGTGGAGAGCAGCTTCACGGTGTCGGGGTGCCCGGCGGGGCAGGAGGCCGGGTCCGAGGACTGGGCCATCGGACGGCTGAGTTCGAACGTGTCTCCGCAGGAGCGGCAGCGGTACTCGTAACGAGGCATGCCCCCAGGCTATCCGGCACCGGCCGACGGCAGACGGACTCGACTACGGCCCGCGACAGTGGCGGGCGCGGTCGTACGGGCGGGCGCACCGGGCGCGCGGAGAGGCGTGCGGGAGGGCGGGCGGGCGGGAGGGCGGGCGGGTGTGGTGTGCGTCAGGGGCGGTGGACGACCGGCATCGTCGCCGTTCTGCGACTCTCCCGAAGCTCGCGCTCGACCTCCTCCGGGTGACGGGCCCGCCAGTACGGGTTGTCGTGAGGGAGCCCGCCGCTGACCCGCCCGTACATCCCGAAGACCATCAGCATCAGGCCGACCACGAAGCTGAACAGCACGTTCTGGAGGTGGAAGGCGAGGAAGTTGAAGTGGGTGTCGAGCAGCGCGAGGTTGACGAAGCCGCTGAGGATGAAGGCCACTCCCAGGATCATGTTGAGCGTCGAGGCGAAGTTGCCGCCGATGACCATTCCGGCGAAGAGCAGCAGGCCGACACAGATGGACAGGACGCTGAGCGCCCCGTTCGTGTTGAGGCCCGCGACGGTGGCGCCTCCGGTGTTGAAGAAGCCGATTCTGTCCATCAGCCCGAGGATCCCGAAGGCGAGCAGCACCAGCCCCATCAGCCCGGCCCCGACCCGGTAGACGCGGTTGAGCCGGTAATCGACCGGGAGGTGCTTGTCGAACCGGGTGGCTCCCGGGCGGCGGCGTCGAGGAGTCCGGCGTCCGGCGGCGTGCGGTGCATGGGTGGCCATGTCGGCCTCCTTGGGTGCCTCCTTCAGACGTACTCCCAGGATCCGCCGAGGGCGGCGCGGGTGCACATCAGCACGGGTACGCATCCAGAAGGGCGCGTACGCCCCTGGATGTCACGGGGGGCGCGAGGGCGTCGAGGGAGGGCGGGCATCAGGGCGCGAGGCGGCGCGCACTGGACCCGGGCCGGACCACTGGGGACCCCGGTTGCACGGAGCCCAGGGGCGGCGGGAAGCACGGGCCGGACGGGCGAGGCGCCTTTCCGACGGCCCGGATCAGGCGCCCGCTCCGCGCTCCTCGCGGATCTCCGAGACCACTCGCGCGGCCGTGCGCCGTACCGCCTCGGTCTCGGTGAGGAAGTGCCAGTAGTCCGGATGGTGCTCGTCGAGTCCGGCGGCGGCGCGTTCCAGCCGGGCCACCGCGTCGTCCAGCGGGCGGGCGTGCCGGGGATCGGGGGTGTTGCGTCCGGCCATGGCCAGGCGCTGGGCGTCCCTGACCGTGAACCGGGTCCGCTGGATCTCCTGCTGCGGATCCTTGGCCACGTCGTTCAGCCGGTTCAGCCGGTCGCCGGCCATGGACACCGCCTCGTCCGTGGCGTTCAGCAGGGCGCGTGCCGTGCTCAGGCGAGAGGTGGCGTCGGCCCACCGCTGTTCGTCCCGCGCCCGGGTGGCCTCCTTCAGCTTCTCCTCGGCCTGCCGCACGTTGACCGCCGCCTGCTCGGGGACCGGCTGGAGGTCCTGCCAGCACGCGGCCGAGAAACGCCGTCGCAGTTCGCTCAGCACCGGCTCCACCGAGGCCGCCCGGGTCGTCAGCGCCTGGGCGCGCGTACGCAGCGACACCAGCCGGTGATCGATCTCCGCGGCCCGTGCGGGCAGCCGGTCCGCGTCGGCACGTACCGCCTCGGCGTCACGCAGCACCCGGTCGGCGCGTTGCAGGGTCTCCTGGACACCGTGCCGCCCGGCGCCCTCGTTGAGCTTGGTCAGCTCGGGGGCGAGGGCCGCCAGCCGCGCGGCGAGGTCGTCCGCTCGCAGCCCGGACGCCCGCACCGCATCGAGAGCGTTGCTCGCACCGAGGAGCGCCTGCCGCGCCCGCTCCACGGCCGGCGCGAGCCGGGCGAGCTGCGTCTCCGCCTTGCCCAGGAGCGGCCCGAGGCCCCGCACGAACCGGTCCAGCTCGCCCTTGACCCGGACCAGATCGTCCTTGGCCGCGGTCAGTTCCGTCCTGGCCCTGGCGGCGAGGGCCGGCTCCAGGTCGTCCCGGTCGAGATCGTGCGCGTCGACCGCGGTGATGTACCGGTGGCTGACCGCGTCGATCTGCCGACCGAGGGCGTCGAAGTCGTCGACGGCCTTGCGCGCGTCGGGCGAACTGTCGACGGCGGTGATCGTCTCGATCGAGATCCGCAGATCGCGCTGGGCCGTGTCCAGCTCGTAGAAGGCGGCGGCCGCGGCGTCCTTCGCGGCCTGCGCGTCGGCGCGCTGGTTCCCGCCGCGCCCGCCGAACCAACGCCTCGTACCCCCGCCGGCGAACGCGGCGGGCAGGGCCGCCGCGAGCAGCGGTACCGGGAGCAGGGCCAGCGCGAGAACGTCCCTGAGTGCTCCGGGAGCCCTGCCCCCGGAACGCGTGGCGGTCGAACTCCTGGAGTTCGAACCCTGGGCGGTGGTGCCCTTGGCGGTGGTGTCACCGACGGCGGAATTCCCACCCGCTCTCGCCCGCGGCCGCGCGTGTGTCCCCGTCACATCCCTCTCCCGTGCCGTTTCGCCCTGCCCGGTACATTGTCCCACCAGGTATGGACGAACACACGGGCCGATCAGTTCGCGGTTCGAACCGTGATCTGGCCATTGTCGCTCCGAGCCTCCACCACATGAGAGCTGTCGTCGCTGCGCGGCACGTCCACCGAGGTCCTTCCGTTGTGGGCGGTGGCGCTCACCGCGTACTTCACGGAACCGCCCGGCAGGCCGATGGCGATGCTCCCGTTGTGGCTGCGGGCCTTGACAAGATCCGGAGCGGAGGCGAAGCCGAGCCGGATCCTGCCGTTGTCGCACTGCGCCGACACGGACGCCGCCGAGATCCCTTCCGCTTCGACGGTTCCGTTGTGGCTCTCCAACGAGAGCGGCCCGCTGGAGTCCCGGACGGTGACGGCGCCGTTGCTGTTGCGCAGCTTGAGGGGTGTGTCGAAGCCGGACGCAGTGATCTTCCCGTTGCCGCTCTCGACGGTCACCGCAACGCCTCGCGGCACCTTCACCTGGTGCCGCGAGGAGCAGTCGCTGATCAGGGCCCGGCACTTCACCCGGAGGGTCAGTGTGCCGTCCCGCAGCCCCCACTGCGCTTCGGGCCCGCTCCCGGCGAACACCCAGCCGTCGACGTGCCGGGTCACCTCGACCTCGCGCACATCGGCGGGTGTGAGTTCCAGCGTCGTGTTGGTGGCGTCGATGGTCAGCGCCTTCCCGGTTCCCCCGCCGAGGGCGAACGACTTGTGCTCGGCGGGCGCGTCACCGGGATCCGAGCTCCCGCAGCCACTGACGGCGAGCCCCAGGAGCAGGGCCCCACCGGACGCGATGAGAGCACGAGTGCGGACTGTCACGGTGATCCATCCCCCACGGTTACGCCGGGTGGTCCCCGACGGAGTGACCTCACCGTACGTAGGCGACCCCGCCCGCCGGAATCCGGTCGGCCACCATGACCGGGGTGGGGATAACCCCCCACCACCCGGCCCCGGCTCGAAGCCTCACGTGCCGTCCCCGCGCCGTCACCACCGACGGGGCGAGCGCTCGGGCCCCGCGCCCGGTCGGCCCGGGACCGCTTGTGACCGTGGTCGATGGGCCATGTACCCTGTTGGTTCATCCACGGGTGCGTAGCTCAGGGGTAGAGCGCTGCTCTTACAAAGCAGATGTCGGCGGTTCGAAACCGTCCGCGCCCACCAGTGCAAAGGCCCCAACCGATCATGGTTGGGGCCTTTGACATCTACTTTTGACATCAACGGGGGCGGTCACCCACGGTCGGGACGCTGCCGCTTCAGCATGCGGTCCAGGTGACTCACTGCCTCGCGCTGGGTGTCCTGGACGACGTGTAATGGTGACGTCGGGTATTGGAGCTGTCCGAATGCCCCTTGAGCCGGCCGTTGCCGCCGGGGCCGTCATGATTGGCAGGCTCGGATCAGCGACGCGAGGACAGTGCCTGGGTCGTGCAGGGGACGGGCGCCGTCGGTGACGACTCGGCGTGTGCCAGGATCCACCGGGTCCGTCTGTGCCCAGTCGGGAGACCCGATGTTGATCTCGACTTCCAAGCCTGACGCTGTGGCAAAGCGTTGTTCGCTGATCGATCCCCATGACTGGGTTCTGATCAGTTGGCCGAGCGCGAGCTCGTCGGCCCATGTGTTGTCGGAGTACTGGGACTCGTCTGTCGTGAGAAGGACGAGGTCGATGTCGGAGTCGGACCGTGCGGCATGGCGAGCGCACGATCCGACAAGTAGGAGACCGACGGCGTCGTGGCGGCCTGCGGCCCACCGCGTGACGCGGTCGATGATCTCTTTCGTTTCGGCAGCCCGTTCCGGTGAGATCGCAGGTCGCCCGCTCGCTGGCTGGTTGTCACGGTGCATCGTGTTGCCTCCCGGGTGGGTAGCGGTGGCTGACTTCTGCGGCGCAGTCGGCCCAGTCGCCCGCGGAGAGGCGTTGCCAGGCGACGGCGACGTCGGCATGGATGCCGAGGGTGCGGGCGAGGATCTCGGTGGCGAGCTGAAGAGAGCGGTGCTGCGGGCCTGGTTGCGTCGGATGCCGAGGTTGTTCAGCCGTTGCCCAGTTGGACGAGGAACCGCCGTACGTCGGTGACGCCAAGGGATTCCAACCGCTTGGAAGCGATCACCGGAAGGGACCTGTCCCCGAGTGGTGGACACCTCTGAGCCCGGCGCCGGCAGGGGCCGGGGAGGAGGGATCTCTTATGGTGATGAAGGTCTACTCGCCCGAGTTCAAGGCGGATGCGGTCGCGCTGTACCTGTCGGAACCGGGCCACACCTTCGAGGGCATCGGGAAGGATCTGGGGGGCAGCCGGGAGACGCTGCGCAACTGGGTGCGGGCCGAGCGGGCCCGCCGCGGTGAAAGCGGCGCCACGAGTACGAACACGAAGGACGTCACGGTGAGCGAGGCAACGAGGCAGGAGTGTGGCGAGCGTCGTGGGGAGCTGGGGTGAGTGGTGGGTTGGGGGAAGTGGTTGAGCTGCGGTCGAAACGCCTCTCGGCGGCCTTGATGTACCGTGCCCTGTAAGGCCAGCACTGGGGGAACGCAGCATGAGCCGAAGACGGTATGTGGCCAGAGGGGTCCCTGGCGGATACCGCATCTGGGACAACAAGGGCGGCCGGTGGTGGGGCGACCACTATGAGTTCTGCCCTGATGATCTCCTTGCGGAACTGAACGGCGGCGCCAACTACGCGCAGATCACGGCTCTACTCAAGAGGTACAGGGCCCAGAAGCGCTGAACCGCCGTGCCCCGCACGTGCCCGATCGAGCGGGAACAGGCGGGGATTCACGGCGTCTTACGGGCATCGCGCACGAGAACGGCCCCCGACCGATTCACCTGGTCAGGGGCCGTTCTCTGCGATGGGTGTGGGATTTGAACCCACGGCGACATTGCTGCCACGACGGTTTTCAAGATCGTGGACTAGGTTTGGACGGTGCCGAACGAGGCTCGAACCCAAGGATGTCGTGGAGCCAACGGTCGAAGTAGCGCCCCTCAGCCTCCTGGTCACCCTCGACGGTCAGCCACTCACGGACAGCAGTGATCATATGCGCCTCGGCTTGATCCACTTCCGCAGGCCGCAACTCGACCCAATCGGTCAGCTCGCCCCAGATGAGCGCGAGCCAGTTGCCTAATGGCCCGAGGCCGTCACGTCTCCTCGGTGTTGATGTCAACGTCGATGACGGCCCGTTCGATCGCGTTCTCGACCGCGGCGACGACGGTGGCGGTGTCCGCACCCTTGCCGAGTTGTCCGGCGAGGGCCGTGATCGCGGCGGTCTGGGCGGCCAGCCGTTTGTCCATGGAACGGATCCGGGCCTGCATGTCCTTGAGGATCGACTGTGCCTGCCACGTCGGGTTCGTCTTGTGGTCCGCCGCGTCGGTCGGGCCGGCGATCGCGTCGGTCTTCCACACGGCGTCGAAGATGTCCTTCTTGGTGATCCCCGCCATCGGGTCCTCCTTGTTCGGGTTCCAGTTCGCCGGGTGCTTCAGGCGCTCGGCCACGTCGGCACGGAGCTTGACCATGGTGAAGCCGCGGGGGTCGACCTTGTCGGAGCTCCATTCCAGGTGGCCGATGACGGACTTCGCCGACCAGCCGTGCGCCCGGCACAGGGCGGCCTGGACGCGGACGATCGCGTCGTACTGCGCCTTGGGCCAGGGGTCCTTGCCGTCGCCGAGGTTCTCGCACTCCCAGCCGTAGAACCGCGCGTTGCCGTCGGTCCCGTTCGCGTTGCCCTTGGTGGGCGGGGTCGGACGGCTGCCGTACGACTCGGCGATCACCTGCTTCAGGACCCGCGGGTCGCCGCCGCCCGCATGGTTCGCGCGGCCCCAGCCGACCATGTGGACCCGGCCGTCCTTCGCGATCATTCCGTGGCAGAGCGGGCCGGGCAGGGATGAGTACCCGTCACGGACCATGGCCACGGTGGACGCGGTGCCCCTGGTGACCGTGTGGTGCACGATCGACCCGTTGACGGGGCCCCACGCACCCTTCGAATTTCGGTTGTGCGTACGCCAGTTGCCGACCTCGACGACACGGACGCCCTCGGCGCGCAGCGCGGATATGACCTGTGCCGCACTCAGAGGCTTTGCCACGGAATCTCCTTTCGCCCTGCGGTGTGCGCGGCATTCCGGAACCGGTCCGCGCATCCGTCGGCCGTTCTGTTCACCGACTCCACTCCTCCGCTCGGTACTTGCCCGGAACGCGGGCCCCAGCATGCGGAATCCGCCGCCCTCACCCTGTACTTCGTGCCGTTCGTCGACATCCGTACGGACATGGTCCGTTCCCGGCGGGACGAGCGGCTCGTACGAGTTGCATACCCCTGCTGTGACAGCCGGACTCGTCCCTGTGGTTCCGGTTAGGGCGTGTTTCGAAAGCAGCGTCGTCCGTCCGAAGGGCGGGGCCTCTCGAAACACGGCCTAGTCCGGCGCCGGTTCGGGGCCGGACTAGGGCGTGCGCCGGGTCCCGCCGTCGCGGCCGCCCACCGCATCCCACTCGCCATCGCGCGCCCGCGCGGCCCCGCCCCGGCCCCCGACGAAAGTCATGGTCGTGATCTTCCGTTCGGCCAGGATTCACTTTCCTCCCGGCACCTACGTTCGCTCGCATGAATCAGACGTTGAGTGGAAACGAGGACCGGCGCGGGGCCCGAGGCAGGGCCCGGAACGGCGCCGGGAGCGGGGCGCGGCCGTTGCTCGCCTGCGCCGTCCTTGGAGTGGGGGCGCTCGGTGTGACATGGCTCGCGCCCGGCGGATGGGGCACGGCCGGGCCGGTGGAGGTGACGGGCGGTGCCTCGGCGTCCCTGTACCGGTCGGTGACCGGCGCGGCGGCGGACGGTCCGTCGTGGGTGGGGCCGCTGCTGGAGGCGGCCACCGAGGGCACCCTGGTGGTGCTCGGGTTGCTGCTGGTGTGGGTGTGGTGGGGCGCGGTGCGGCGCGGGGAGCCCCGGCTGTCCGCCGGCATGGTGCTCACCGGCGTCGGCACCGTACTGGCCTACGCGGTCAGCGAGGCCGTGAAGCTGGTGGTGGACGAGGCAAGGCCCTGCCGGGTCCTGCACGGTGCGGCGGAGGCGGTCGCCGAGTGCCCGCCGCCCGGCGACTGGTCCTTCCCGAGCAACCACGCCACGCTCGCCACCGGTCTCGCGGTCGGTCTGGCCGCCCTGCGGCCCCGCCTGGCGGCCGTCGTTCTGCCACTGGCCGGGGCCGCGGCACTGCTGCGGGTCATGGTCGGTGTGCACTACCCGCACGACGTGCTGGCCGGCGCGCTCCTCGCGGCCGCGACGGTCGGGGCCGTGCTGCTCGCGTTCCTGCCGCTCGGCCGGGCGGCGGCCTCAGCGCTCGGGCGACGGTTCCGGAAGCGGAACGGGCGCGACGATTCCGGCCTCGTGGGCGACGACCGCCGCGGCGGCGCGGTTGTCCACCCCCAGCCGGGCCAGGATGGAGCTCACATGCGCCTTGACCGTGCCTTCCACCACATGGAGGCGCCGGGCGATCTGCCCGTTGGACAGCCCGCTGCCGAGCAGGGCCAGCACATCGCGTTCCCGGGCGGTGAGGGCGCGGACCCGTTCCCGGGCGGCGCTGCGGCGTCCCGCCCGGGCGCCGGCGCCGGTCTCCGACAGATGGGCGACGACCCGCGCCGCGACCTTCGGTGACAGATAGGCGGCGCCTTCGGCCACCGCGCGTACGCCCGCGATGAGCTCCTCGGGTTCGCCCGACTTGATCAGGAAGCCGGTGGCGCCGCCCCCGAGCGCCTGGAGGATGTAGTCGTCCTCGCCGAAGGTCGTGAGCATCACGACTCCGGTCTCCGGCACGGTGCGCCGGATCTCGGCCGCCGCCTCGATACCGTTCGTCCCCGGCATCCGGATGTCGAGCACGGCCACGGCCGGACGGTGGCGGCGGACCAGCTCCACGGCCTCATGCCCGTCGCCCGCCTCGGCCACGACGTCGATCTCCGGATCGATGGACAGCACGGAGCGCACGCCCTTGCGGATCATCGGCTCGTCGTCGGCGATCAGCACCCGGATCATCGGCCGGTCACCGTCCTTTCCGGGTGGGGCGTGTGTCGAGCGTGCGGTGTGTGGGGCGCATGTGCTGCGCAGGATGGGTGGGCCGGGTGTGGCGGGCGAGTCCGATGCACGGGGCGGGTTGCTCGTGGTGCGTGCGGCGTGTGTGCCGGGTTCATGGTGTCAGGGACTCCTTCGACATCAGCCTGCCGCCGCGGAAGCAGAGCCGGTACGCGTCGCCGGACCGGTCGTCGAAGCGGTCGGCCGTCATCGCGTAGTACTCGCACGTGATGCCGTTCCCCCGTGGTGGTTCCCATCCCGCCTGCCGTTGGGTGGTCTCGCGCTCGGGCAGCAGCCGACGTGCCGTCTCCCGATCCTGTCCCACCCGCAGCCGGGCGTAGTCGCCCGGGTCCAGTACGGACTGCTGGGCCGAGCGGATGTCCCAGGCCATGAGGGCGGCACTCAGCATCGCCCAGGCCACCAACGGCAGCACGATCGCGGTCACCAGCGCCCGCCGGACCCGGCTGCGGGCGCGGCGGTGCTCCTGGGGCAGCGTCGGGGCCGACTCGCGGGGCGCAGTCGCGGGGCGGCGGGCGGACGGGGTGTGCGGAAGCCGGGCGGTGACCTCGAAGCCGTCCTCGCGGGGACCGTACGCGAAGGTGCCGCCCGCCAGCCGCACCCGTTCGTCCAGCCCGATCAGGCCCCGCCCGGTGCCCGGCACGGTCTCCGGGCCGCCCCGCGCGGGCGAGGGGCCGTTCCGTACGCGGACCACGGTCTCCTCGGCGGTGTACGTCACCCGTACGCCCACCGGGGCCAGCGGTGCGTGCTTGGCGGCGTTGGTCAGGGCCTCCTGGACGACGCGGTGGGCGGCCCGGCCCGCGGTCGGCGGCACCCCGGCGCCGTCGGCGTCGCCGTCGATCCGCAGGTCGACCGTGAGACCGGCGGCCGCGGCGTCGTCGACCAGGCGGGGGATGCCGGTACCGGATGCCGGCGGAGGTTCGTCGTCCGCCTCCTCCCGCAGGATGCCGATCACCTCGCCGAGCCGTTCCACCGATGCCGCCGCCCGTGCCCGGATCTCACCGGCCGCCGCCCGCTGGGCCTCGTCCAGACCGGGCGCGAGCTTGAGCGCGCCCGCCGACAGGGCGATGAGATTCAGGTCGTGGCCGAGGACATCGTGCATGTCCTGGGCGATCCGGGCCCGTTCCCGGGACCGCGCCTGCTCGGCGACGAGCCGCTGTTCGCGTTCCAGACGGTCGGCCCGTTCCCAGCCCGCCCGGACGAGCTCCTGGTACTGGCGCCAGAACCGCCCGGCGAACCAGGGCAGCATCGCCGCCACCGACACCACGGCGACGTAGCGCCCAGCCATGAGCAGCCAGGACGGCACCAGCGCCACCGCGACGACCCCGCCCGCGACGACCGCGACGAGCACGAGGAGCGTGGGTCCGGTCCTCCCCGGTTCCCGACCGGCGAAGAAGGCCGCCACGGCGGCGGGCAGGGCCCACCACATGCTGACGGCGCTCAGTCCGACGCAGACCGCCGCGGTGACGGTCAGCAGACCGCCCAGGGCGAGGGAGGGCGGGGCCCATGGGGCAAGGGCGCTTCGGAACCGCGGGACAACGGCGGGCGGGGTCTCCCTGCCCGAGGCGTGGTCCCCGGCACCCCGACGGTCCGCGTCACCGGTCATCACTTTCTTCACCCGCACGACGGTACGCAGCCGGGCGGGTGCCCCGGCACTGCCGAAAGTCACCCTTGTCACGCACGCGGCCCCGGCCACCGCGAGCCGCGCTTCGCCCCGCCCCGTCCTCGTGAGTCGCCTGCCGTCCCCGGCGCTCCGGGAGCCGTCACCCGCACGGGCGCGCACGGGTGGTCGCGGCGGAACGCGCGGCGCAAGGTCGGTTCTGTTCCGCGGGCCCGCCCGGCCCGTCAGGCCTGCCCATCGTGTGCGGTCCGCTCATGGCGTGTGCGGTCCGCCCACCCCGCTCCGGCCAAGGAGTTCCCATGGCACACTCAGCGTCCGCGTCCGGCCCGGCCCGTAGCGTGGATCACGGGCAAACCAGTCCCTGGGCGACCGGCGGGACCATGTTCGCCGGTGTCCTGCTCCTCGTCGACGGTGTCTTCGGAGTGATCAAAGGCATCACGGGCATCGCCTCCGACCAGGTGTACACGCGCATCAACAACTACACGTTCAGGTTCGACGTGATCGCGTGGGGCTGGATCCACTTCGTCCTCGGCATCGTGCTCGCGATCATCGGCTGGGGCATTCTCAGAGGGGCGATGTGGGCGCGCGCCGCAGGTGTGGCGCTCGCCGCCGTCAGCCTGATCGTCAACTTCGCGTGGCTTCCCTACCAGCCGCTCTGGGCGATCATCTCCATCGCTATCGACACATTCGTCATCTGGGCCCTGTGCACGGACCGGTCGACAGTGCTCGCCTGATCGCCCGCCCGAGCGGAGACCCCCGCGCGGGGTGGGGCGAGCGGGGACGGTCGGGCGGGGACGGCCGGATGGCCGGGACGCGCAGGCGTCCCGGGCAGTGTCAGTGGCTCGGGTCACACTGGATACATGTGCCGCAGTATCAAGACGCTACGACCGCCCGCCCTGCCCGAAGAGGCCACCGAGGAGGAGATCCGGGCCGCCGCTCTGCAATTCGTACGCAAGGTGTCCGGGTTCCGCGCCCCGGCGGCGCGCAACCGTGAGGTCTTCGACCGGGCCGTCGACGAGATCGCGGAGGCGACCGCCAAGCTGCTGGACGGCCTGGAGATACGGGGCGCCCTCAGGGCGTCGTAGTCGCCGTCGCGGCCGCCTCCGCGGCCGGCCGGCGCATGAAGTACGCGGCCAGGGCGCCCGCCACGAACAGGGCGAGGACCGAGACGGCCGTGGCCACCCAGGTCGCGCCGAGCCACTGCCCGCCGAAGTAGCCGAGCCCCACGCTGTAACCGGCCCAGGCCGCTCCCGCCAGCGCGGACCAGGGCAGGAACTCCTTCACCTTGCGGTGCGCGGCGCCCGCGCCCAGCGAGACGACCGACCGGCCGGCCGGTGCGAAGCGCGCGACGATGACGAGGATGCCGCCGCCCCGGGCAAGGGCCCCGCCCAGGCGTTCCTGGGCCGATGTGAGGCGGCGGGAGCGGGCGATGGCCCGGTCCAGACGTTCGCCGCCGCGCCAGGCCAGCCGGTAGGCGACGAGGTCGCCGAGGACCGAGGCGGCGGTCGCGCAGAGGATCAGTGCGAGGAGTGACGGGACCTCGGGCACCTGCTCCGCCGCCCGCGCCGCGGTGGAGGCCACGGTCGTCGAGCCCGCGGTGGCGGCGGTGGCGGCGGTGATGACCAGGACCCCACTGGGGAGCACGGGCAGGAAGACGTCCAGCAGCACTGAGACGGCGACCACCGCGTATATCCAGGGGCTGCCGGTCAACGCAGCCACACTCTCAAGCAAGTACTACTCCCCGATCCGGAACAACGCCGCGACGTCGCAGGGGAGCGGCAGGAGCGGCACGGCCAGCTGTACAGCGTACGCCCCGCACCCATCCGATGATCCATAAATATGGACGATGTTGGGAAGGTCACGTACGCACGGAAAACGGGAGGAACGGGTACCAGGCGTACGTGAGCGGTGCGCGCGGCGAACGGTGAACGAAAGCCGTACGAGCGGGCCCGTGGGCGCCGGTGGGGCCCGTGATCCGCTGCTCGTGGTCGGTCTGTGAGCAGCGGATCACGGAACCCTTCCGGACTCTCAGGCCCTTGCTGCCGGGGCCTGCTCGCGTACGCGCTCCTCGCCCCGCTCCGTGTCGTCGCGGTGGAACAGCCGGTCCAGGGACAACACCCCGGGGCCGCTGAAGACCAGCAGCAGGAAGACCCAGCAGAAGATGGCCGCGGCCTCGCCGCCGTTCTCTATCGGGAACAGGCCGTCGGCCTGGTGGACCGTGAAGTACGCGTACGCCATCGATCCGGAGGCGACCAGGGCGGCGATCCTGGTGCCCAGGCCGAGGGCCACCAGGCCGCCGCCGACCAGCTGGATGGCCGCCGCATACCACTTGGGCCAGGCGCCGGCGGCTACGGAGCTGTCGCCGAAGAGGCCGAAGAGCGTGGCCGCGCCGTGACAGGCGAAGAGGAGACCGACCACGATCCGGAACAGGCCGAGCGCGTACGGATGGGCCTGATTCAGGCGTGTGTGCATGGGGGCTCCTTCGGTCGGGGTGGGGATGTGAGCCGATCGGGTGGTCCAGGTTAGGGAGACCTCACCAATGCTTGCAAGTTCAACATTATGTCGACTGGCTGAAACTCGGCCCGCGCTGCTCGGCCGGACTTGGATCGGATGTCGCCCATATCTGCGCCCCTGCCGGTCGACCGCTTGGCCTGGGGCAATGGCGGCGCAGCTTTCCGGCCATGTGCGGTATGTGACGTAAGCCGGTCTCCCCGGGGCATGGCGTGCCGGGCCCATGTCGGTCGGTATGGGGGATTTGCGCCGGGGTGGCGAGTCGGCGACGCCCGGCCGGGTTGCCGTCGTGCCCGGAGCCGGTCGAGGTAGGAGTCGGTCCTCGCTCAAAAGCTCCCGGGTCGGCGCTCTCGGGGGCGCGTGGAGTCGAGCCGTGGAACGGGTGTGCGAACCGCGTTCCACGGGGGCTTCGCGCTTGTCCGGCGCGCTCCGTCGCCGATCCGCGTCGGACGGTGCCGGGCCGTGCCTGCGCGGTGGTACCGGTGATCGCCGGCGGTGGTCGTAGTCGACCGAAAACATGCCGGTGTCTTCGGGTGCCTTGGCGCTGCCTGTGTCCCTTGGGGTCTCGGTACCTTCTCGGTGTGTCCGTGCGGGGAGGGTCCGAGGATCGGCCTGACGTGAGCGTGGTCGATTCACGCGGGCCTGGTGGATTCACGCGGTCGTGGCCGGGGTGCGCGGCAGGGGTGCGTGGCCGGTCCGGGGCGAGAGGGGGGCGCGGAAGCCCCGCCCGGCTTCGCGCTCGGGCGGGGCGGTCGTTCGTTCTGCGCCGCGTTCGGCGGTCGTGTCCGGTCCGGTGTCCGTCGGGGCCGGCGATCCGGTGGTGCTCAGCAGCCGTTCAGGATGCCCTGCAGTGCGCTCTTCTCGGCCGAATCGACGCTCAGGTCGTAGTAGTGCTTCACGTGCACCCAGGCGCGTGCGTAGGTGCAGCGGTACGAGGTGCGCGGGGGCAGCCAGTTGGCCGGGTCCTTGTCGCCCTTGGCCTGGTTGACGTTGTCCGTGACGGCGATGAGCTGAGGACGCGTCAAGTCATTCGCGAAGCCCTGACGTTGAGCCGTGGTCCAGCTGCTGGCGCCCGACCGCCACGCTTCGGCGAGCGGCACCATGTGGTCGATGTCCAGGTCGGAGGCGGCGGTCCAGGTGGCGCCGTCGTACTCCGAGTACCAGGTGCCGCCGACCGCCGCGCAGCTGGAGTCCTGCTGCACGTTCGTGCCGTCGCGCTTCAGCACTGCCTCACGGGTGTTGCAGGTGCCGGACTGCGTGATCCAGTGCGGGAACTTGGACCGGCTGTAGCCGTCCGACGAGCCTTCGGCCGCGACGGTGAGCTGACTCAGGTACGTACGTGCGGTCGATGCGGAGACCGGGGTGGGCATGGCCGCCTGGGCGGCAGGGGCGTTGAGCAGCCCGGTCGTTGCGGCGAGGGCTGCGGATGCTGCGGCGACGGCGAGGCGACGCGCGTAGACACCTGACATGCGAACTCCCTTGATGTGGGGGGGGCGTTGGACGTGCGACCGGCCGGACCCGGTCATCGTGGCGGCGCCAGGTTTCCGTGGGGTGGGCGCCAGGTAACAGAGTGGCGACATGGGCACGTCACATCAAGGGGTCTGATGAACGGGACTGGAGCGCGGGGGCGTGTATACGTGTCCGCGCGGGCTCGTGTGCTGACGCCACGGCAAGTCGGCCGGGACCGAAGGGCGCCGGATCACTCGCAAGCGCACGTGGTGGTGGGCGGCGTTGCCGATCGGGGCGGGGGCCGCGCCGGTCGTCGCCCTGCTGGTGGTCACCGGGCTCGTGCCGGTGCGCGGTATCGCACTGATCCCGGTGACCGGCATCAGCATCGGGGGCGCGCTGACCGCGACCGTGCTCGGCGGGCGGCGGGCGGCGGGCGCTGGACGAGTTGACGGCCCGGCACGGGGAGGGGAGGCGGGCGTGGCGCTCGGGCTGTCCGATCGTGAGGCGAGGCTGGAGATCGCCCGGCCCGCGGCGGCGGATGCGTTGCTTCCCGGGCTGGACCAGACGCGGACCGTTGGGCTCGTCACGCTCCCGGGCGCGTTCGTGGGCATGCTGCTGGGCGGTGCCTCACCGGTTCAGGCGGGTGCCGTGCAACTCTTCGTGCTGGTGGCGCTGATGGCGGTGCAGTCGGTCGCTGTCACGGTCGTACTCGAACTGGTCGCACGCGGCCGGCTGCACCGGGACTGAGCTCCGTGCGGACAGCGGACAGCGGACAGCGGGTGGTGGGTTGCTCGTAGCGGGGCAGTGAGCGGCCGCCCCGTGACTGTGGCCGTGGGCGTGGCTGGGGCGCAGGCGATGGGCGCGGGCGGCGGTCGGTGGCGGACGCGTGCGCATATGCGTCCACAGACGTACGCACTCCCGCGTGCACGCATGCGTACACGCGGGAGCGGGGCGTTGTGCGGTGGTCACAGAGCTAGCGCGTGTCTTCGAAGTGCCGTCGCACGGCAGGCGGCACTTCGAAGACGCGGCCTACGGGCGCGAGGCAGTCAGTTCGCGTCGATGTGCAGCCGGATCGAGCCGTCGGCCGCCGCTTCCACTCGCAGCTGCGTCAGGTCCTCGACGTGAGCGTCGGGCGAGAGCGTCGCCGCCCGCGGGCCGATGCCCACGATGCGCATGCCCGCCGCCCGGCCGGCCGCGATGCCCGCCTCGGAGTCCTCGAAGACGATGCAGTCCGCCGGGGCGAAGCCCAGTTCGGCCGCGCCCTTGAGGAAGCCCTCGGGGTTCGGCTTGCTGGCTCCGACACGCTCGGCGGTGACACGGACCGTCGGCATCCGCAGGCCGGAGGCCGCCATCCTCGTACGGGCCAGTGCCTCGTCGGCCGAGGTGACCAGGGCATGCGGAAGCGCGGCGATCGCGTCCATGAAGGCGGGTGCTCCGGCGACAGGGACGACGCCGTCGGTGTCGGCGGTCTCCTCGGCGAGCATCGCCCGGTTGTCCGCGTGGTTCTGCTCCATCGGGCGGTCCGGGAGGAGCACCGCCATGGTGGCGTGGCCCTGCCGTCCGTGAACCACCTTCAGTACGGCCTCCGGTTCGAGACCTTCGCGTGATGCCCAGCGCCGCCAGCAGCGTTCCACGACGGCATCGGAGTTCACGAGGGTGCCGTCCATGTCCAGGAGCAACGCCTTAAAAACACCTATGGTCTCTGACCTGGGCATCGGGGCCATCCTCTACGCGCGACTTATTTGTTCCGGCACGATACAAAGGGAGCGTGCTCTGGCCAATCTAGTGCCGCGGCAGGCAACGTTTGCCCGTCAAGGAGCGGCGTGGGGTGCGTGCTCTCGGTGTGCCGGCCGGAAGTCCTTGTACTGGACGTACTTGGGCTTTCGGCTGGTGCAGCGAGAGTGCGTGCCCGACGTCGCGACGGGGCAAACGTTGCCTGATGCGGCACTAGAGGCGCAACAGAGTCCCGGTCGCGCTCGTGACCCCTGAACAACCAGCCCTGGATTGCTACGACTGTACGACCGCATCTGCTCCGCAGAGAACCGCGGCGACCGCTGGTGTCCGCTGTCGTTGATGTCAGCCTGCCCCTCGATGCCTGTGGTCGCTCGTATTGCTCGTTCGGGTGCGTATCTCGTGCAGGTTCCAGCCCAGATGTCCAAGCTTGGCCTCACGATGTGTCTCCTCGTGAGGGTGAAAAAACATGCCGACGTACGTCACCTTGCTGAGCTGGACTGATCAAGGGGTCCGAAACTACAAGGACACCGCAAAACGCTCCGAGGCCTTCGGGTCAGCGGTACAGAAGCTCGGGGCGAAGCTCCTGAGCATCTACTGGACCGCCGGTCCGTACGACCTCGTGGCCATCGTCGAGGCGCCCGACGACGAAACTGCCACGGCAGCACTCCTGCAGCTCGGCGGGGTGGGCAACGTCCGTTCCACGACTCTGCGGGCCTTCGGTCCAGAGGAGATGGGGCGCATCATCGCCAAGGCGGCTGGCTGACGACCCACATCCTCCAGGACACCCAGCGCGAGGCAGTGAGTCACCTGGACCGCATGCTGAAGCGGCAGCGTCCCGACCGTGGGTGACCGCCCCCGTTGATGTCAAAAGTAGATGTCAAAGGCCCCCAACCGTGATCGGTTGGGGGCCTTTGCGCTGGTGGGCGCGGATGTTGTGAGTTCGATCCGCGATATCAGCATTCGAGGGCCACGTGACTTCTCGCACACCGCCTGTAAAACCCCTACCGGCTGAGCTGCGGAAACGCGCGAAAGGGCCCCGCAGGCGCAACCTGCGGGGCCCTGAATGTCACTGCGCGGGCTGCCCGCTTCCGGAGCAGGTCTCCGTGCCGCTCCCGTTCGCCGAGGAGCGGGCGTCAGTGTGGGATGCCCTCGATGATCTCGCGGGCGCCCTGTCGCAGTAGCTCGGCACAGACGCGGGAACCCAAGACTCCAGGGTCATTCAGCGACTCACCCCAGACATGGGCGTGAACGAACTTGGATCTGTCGCGGGAAAACACCATGCCGCGCAGACTGAGTTGCCCGTCCGGTTCTGTGATGCAGTGCCCGGCGATCGGGCTGTTGCAGTGCCCACGGAGTCCGTGCAACATGACCCGCTCGGCCGTGATCTCGGTCATCGTGCGTTCGTGGTTGAGCTGCTGAAGCAGGTACGCAACCGCGTCGTCGTCCTTCCGGCATTCCAGACCGAGAGCACCGGCGCCGACGGCCGGCAGCATCTCGCCGACCTCGAACACCTGTCGGGCACGGTCCATGATGCCGAGGCGGTCCAGTCCTGCCCGCGCGAGGACCATCGCGTCGAGCTTGTGATCCATCGGCTTGCGGCCGTCGAGCTTGTCGATTCGCGTGCCGACCAGGCCGCGGACGCGTACGACGTTGAGGTCGGGGCGCACTCGGTTGATCTGAGCCTTGCGGCGTACCGCCGAGGTGGCAACGGAGGCGCCGGGGGGCAGGTCGGCGAGCGTCTGCACATCGGACCCCTCAGGGACGAGCAGGACGTCGCGAACGTCGTCGCGCGGGAGGTACGCGGCGAAGATCAGTCCGCGCGGCATCAGCACGTCGCCCGGCACGTCTTTGATGCAGTGCACGGCCATGTCGACCTGCCCACGCTGCAACATTTGGTCGATCTCACGGACGAACAAGCCCTTACCGCCGAGCTGGGCCTGGAGTGGCCCCATGATTCGGACAGCTATAGCGGGGTGCAGCAACTCTTGCGCCTCGGCGCGGGGTGCCCAGCGCCACGCGTCGAGTTCGGCGCGCTGCAAGGTGATGCGGTCGGTGTCGTCCGGGTACAAAACCGGGCCGGCGAACAGGAACGCCAAGCGGTCGCGGCGTGCGGGCCGAGGTTGAACGACGCGGCGAACGTCCGCATGCTCTCGCCCCTCCCGTGTGACAGTTCCAGCACGGGAGGGGCGGGTCGGACCCGCTTCGGTGAGGACGGTCCCCACTGAGCACACCGGAACGGGAGTCTCGGAACTACGGGGACTGCGCTACGAGGTCGGCGCAGCAGGGCCCGGTCCACACCTCGGTGTCGAGGACGTGGGCGCCGAGCCGGTCGGGGATGACGCCGACGCGGACCGTCCCGGTGGTCAGGGGCGTCTTGCACCAGACGCAGGCGCGGCCCGCGGCCTGGTCCCACGTCAGCGACCCCGGGTCCGGGAGCGGGCGGCCGGTCGGCGCGGTCACGACTTCTCGCCGTACGGGCGGAGACCGCGCTGTTCCCGGCACGGGTTGCACGCGTACAGCTGCCGCCCCGGGCCCGAGCCCTGCTCGATGATGTCGACCAGGACCGCGGTGCCGGACGGGCCCTTGTGCCAGTGGCACCAGCCAGGGCCGGGCGGCGCGGGCGGACTCGACTGCGCGGTCACTGCTGCCCACCCTTGCACCGGCCGCACCGGCAGGCCGGGAATTCATGCTTCGTGGGAAGTTCCTCGACCGGGTCAACCTCGGCCTTCGGGCGGATGACCCGTGTCCGGCCATGCCGGTTGACCTCGTACACCTTGAGCGTCATGGACATTCGGCCCGCCCCTCTCGTCCGCTGTGAGGGCCCAGCATTTCGCCGGGCACCGACGGACAACAGGGACGCTTCGTCCTGGTTCTGCGACGCTATTGGGCGATCCCGAGGAAGTCCGCGATCTTTCGAACTCCTGCCGGAGGGTGAGGGAGCGCCAGGAGGTCGTGCACGATGGCAACCGCGAGTGTGTGGTGCCGCATCCACGTCGGAGCGACACGACGCAGGCTCTCCAGTGCTTTCAAGGCACCTTCGGCGTTCCCGGTGTCCGTGTGGGCCCGCGCGACGTCGAGCAGCAGCCACGTGCGCCAGGACGGCGGGGTGTCCGGCGACAGCCGCATCCCCTTGGCGAGTGCCAACGCGTCTTCCGGGTGCCCGTACTGAACGGCCAGGCGAACACGCTCGATGCGGACAGATGACCGGCTGAAGACGGACACCAACCGCCCGTCCTCCGGTGCCGGTAGTTTGGTGAGCCGGCCCGCAGCCGCTTCGGAAGCGCGCATCATCTCGTCGGCCCGGTCGTAGTCGCCGCTCCGCGCGTAGGACGTAGCGGCCGACATCAGCAGCCCGCCCCAGACACGCACACCTGATGCGTTGGTGGCGTGCTCCCGCTCCACGCCGTCGGCTGCATGGATTGCAAGGTGGGTAGCGTCGTCCAGCCGGTTTTGTCGCTGGTAGGCCCATGTGACGGAGTTCGAGATCATCGGGGCAAGCAACGGATCCGATGAGGCTCCTGCGGCTGCTATGGCGCGTTCCAGAGCGGACAGGGCCAGGTCGGTTTTCCCGAGGCGGATCGACAGATGTCCGCCAAGCTGGAGCGCCTTCCCCAGTGCTGCTTGTCCCGCTGCCCGCTCGTCAGTCGATCCGACGGACGCGACCAGTCGGGCGTCAGCGATGATCCCGGGGAGGAGATCCATCAACCGCCCGAACTCTGCGGCGTGGTAGAGCGTCCAGGCATCGGCGATCTCTGACCGGACAGCGGGCAGAGACAGCGACGTAACGTCGTCCGGCTCGGCGGGCGGGGCAAAGAGCGGCGGCATGATGGCGCGCCGGACGGCAACGAGCTGCGGCGGATCGATGTCCCCCGACGACGACACCCCTGGAGGATCACCAAGGAGGGACGTAAGTTCTACCCCGAGCCCCTGCGACAGTGCATGGAGGGTGGGTAGCCGAGCGGAGTGTTTACGCTTCTGTTCAAGATAACGTACGATGTCGACTGATACCCCCGCACGTTCGGCGAGAGCTTCCTGTGTCAGACCGGACAGCCGTCGGAGGCGGCGCAACTTATCGCCCAGATGCTCACTCACATGGCCGACGGTACGCCGTCGGAGCCCATATATCCGCAGGCACGTTGAACCTGGGCTGGGCTGGTCTGAGAACGACGAAACCGCTCCCTTCCGCGCGCTGCGGGAGGGAGCGAAACCCCGCACGCGCGGGGACGAGGCGCAGCGATGCGTTCACGGCGGTCTGTGCGGCGGCGATGATCTGGCGTTGGTCGCCGAACCGGGGGCGGTCGAGGTCGACCTCGGACCACTTGTTGTCTTTGCCGCCGAACTCGCCGTACTTGCACGGCTCCCACATCTGTGCGCGGAGTCGTTCGGCGTCGGTGTGGAGGCCGAACGCGAGCGTGGCGCGGCGGGCGGCGTGGTCGGCGGCTCGTACGCGGGTGGCGGCTTCGACTTGCTCGGCGCGGTCGAAGGCGAGCCCCTGGTCGGCGGCGATCTTCGACACGGTGCTCGGGCTGCGCTTCAGTGCGCGGGCGATCTCGTTGCGGGACTTGCCCGCGGCGTGCAGCTCGCGGACGCGGCGGCGGTCCTTGTCGTCGATGGGGCGGCCCATAGGCGCATCACCTCCCCGCCGCGGTAGTTGCTGGTGGTTGATGGGCGTTGGTCTCGTCTCCGTCACGAATCCGGCGCTGAACAGGGGGCGTGTGTGAGCAGCGGCATGATGGCGTCGTGGAGATCGCGAAACTGGTCCTGGAGTACGTCAAGGCCCTCACGTGGCCTCTCGTCACGATTGGCTTGGTATGGGTGCTGCGGAGCCAGATCAAGGGTGCGTTCGGTCGGCTTACGCGGGTTGAAACCCCTGCTGGGAGCGCTGAGTTTGCGGCTGAGGCGGCTAACGTGCTCGATGAGGTGGAGGAACTGGCGCGGTCCAATGCTTCTAGCGCGGTGAGGGGCAGCCCAGTAACGGTGCCTGGGCCTACTGCTGTGCCTGTTTCTGAGCGTGTGCCCGAGCCCGTGTCTGAGCCTGCGCGTGATTCTGGGTCTGCGCCTGGGCCTCGCTCAGCTGGTGAGAATGAACCACAGGTTGAAGAGTTGCTGCGTCATCTTCTTCACGAAGACCCTGACACTGAGCTACGCCGCAGGCGGGCTGATCGGGCGCGGTCGCGTGTCCTCCGGGCAACTCGCCGTGCCTCGCAGGACGACGCATTCGCGGACGCCATGGAGATGGCGTCCGCGTCGCCCGTGGGCGCCGTGGTTACGGCATGGACGAAGCTCGAATCGCTCTACATGGACTTGTTGAGGGAAGGCGGTCAGGCCACCGATTCGCTCCGCGGCGCTCCAATAGGAAATGTGCTGCGCGGGCTTAAATCACTGGGTCTTACGGATGAAGCGCTGGATATCTTGCGCCAATTGCGGCAGTTGCGTAACGAAGCAGTCCATAGACCGGAAACGGTCACGTTTAGTGCTGCTCAGGACTTCGTACGCAGCTGCCGAACTGTTGCGTACGAGGTGCGGCGGCTCAGTCAACCACCACTTCCAGGCATGCCGGAGACGCCCTGATTGGATCACGGAACGGTCACGGTGGGCAACGTCACTTCGGGCAGAGGGTCTTGCGCAGTGCCTCGTTCAGCGCCTTGCCCTGCTCGTCCCTGAGCGGCCGGGCGTCGTTCCCGAACCGCTGCGCGGCCAACCAGTCCTCCTTGCCGTTGGGCTTCGCGAGGCTGCTGCACTGGTTCCGGCCGGCGTCGATCGCCTTCTCCTCGTCCTCGACGATCCGCGGGTCCACAGCCTTGATCGCGGCGAGGTAGGCGTCGCGGGCGTCGCCGGTCGGAGCGGGCGGGATGCCCGCGGCCTTCTCGGCCGCAGCGTGGTCGACGGTCTTCGTCGGCACTGGCGCGGGCTTATTCACGTCCGCCTCGCCGGTCGAGCATGCGGTGAGCGCGAGCAGCGCGGCAGCGGTGGTGGCGAGCAGGGCGGCGGGGCGTCTCATGTGCACTCTCCGTACTTGGGTCTGTGCCAGTGAGACAAGTGAGTTCTGTGAAGGGTTGTGCGGGAAACGCGAAGGCCCGCTTTGGTGGGGCGAGCCTGTGATTGTCCGGGCGTACCGGATGTGCCGCCTTCCTGGCTGATGTACGTGGGTGCTGGCGCGGCGAGGTCCCGGTGCGGGCGATGGGTGGCTGGCCTGGGCGGTTTGGCTTGGGTGGTGGGCGACGGCATGTCGATCTGCACCGGTGCATCCCCGTGGTGCGCGGCCTGTCATCGGACAGGCCGTATCCGTGATTCCCGCCAGTCCCGAGGGCGGATTCAAGGTTTCCCGAAGGTTTCTCCAAGGTTGGACGACCAGGGTGGAGCAGCGTTAGTGCAACCAGGTCTGCTAAGGCCGATTAGCCGGGACTGCTGGAGGATCGCAAAATGGTCAGATCGAGAATGCTGGACAAGAAGCGGCGCGTGATCAGCGGATTGGGCATCGCCGCCGCAACTGCTGTCAGCGCGTTATTGCTCAACGCGCCAGCAGCTCAAGCAGACGGTGGCTGTACCAGACTCACTGACAAGAGCGGCGGAAACGCAGAGGTATGCAAGACCTGGACCGCGACCAGTGGCGGCTACTACAAGGGAACCTGGTCGATCGGTGTCATGACGTCCTACACCTACGTGGAGCTCTATAAGGATGGGGCCGTGTCGAAGGCCACTGGATCCAGTGGGTCCTACCCTCACCTGAAGAAGTTCTGGATGCGTGCGTGCAGCAGCCTTGGGACTGGGTGCAGCGCCTGGTGGTAGATGAAGGCGGTTAAAGCTTCGCCGGTAGGGACTGATGAAAGTCCCAAAGGTCCTCGTTTCTCTGGCTGTAGGGGTGTAATTCGCTGCCTGTCGCAGGATCCACGCTGTCGTAGGTCGTACCCGAGATACGTCACCTGCGTGAAGTGGCAGGACGCAAATACCCTCGGCGCTGCGTGCGCCCGGCGTTGGAGGAGAACGCGAGGGTGATGGCGACGGCGGGCGAGGGCTCGGCGGCGTCGCAGCTCGCCGACAGCTTGCCCTCTTATGCCCGCCGTCGGATTGGTCACGGTACGCGAACCGGCAAGGCTTGTGTAGCGCTTGGTACAGGTGAGGCCCCGCCCTCCAAATCAGTGGGCGGGGCCTCGGTCCGTAGCGGCGTCGAGTCAGGAGCGTGGATGGGACGGCTTCTACGGTACGGGCGGGGTCCGGCATAGCGCTCTGTCTGACACGGTGGGGCGCGGTGTCGGTCGGGTTGGGTCTACGGCGTGGGCTGTCGGACAGGGTAGGGGCCGGGGATGCGGCGGCCGACGCGGGGAACGGCGGGCCGGTCGGACACGGCGTCATGCGGCGTGGTCACGGCTGGTGCGTCGGTGTCGGACGTGGGGCGAGCTGGTAGGCGATCAGGAGGGGCGTTTCGCTCTCGGGGACGGTGCCGTGGGCCCATGCGGTGCGGTACATGTCGGCGAGCTGTCCGACGGTGGCGCGGACGGCTCCGGCGAAGTCGGCGCCGGTGGCCATGATGACGGCAAGGTCGTCGGACAGGGTGGCATCGACGCGGATGCTGGACCGCGATCCGGCCTTTGGCGCGGTCGGCTTCTGGGTACGCGGGGTGTTGCTCATGGTCGGGGTTGCTCCGATCCGCAACCGCATCAAGGCCCGGCATGAGACGGTCGAGCAGTTGCTCGCTAAATCTGCCGCCATCGAGGCCACGCCTGATGTCTCCGACTATGAGCCGCTGGTCGTTGGTCTGCTGGATGAGTGGGACACCATCAACCCCGGTGAACGGAGCGGCATATTGCGGCAGCTACTACGGCGTGTGGCTGTCTACCGGGTGGAACGCGAAGGGTACGCGCGGGCCACGAGCCGGATCGAGTTTCATCCGGTGTGGGAGCCGGACCCATGGGCCGATCAGACATCGCATGAGAGTGCTACAGGGGATTAGGGCGTGTTTCGAAAGTCCCGTCCGGCCCGCGACGCCTGGCACGGCGCCTCGCCACGTTGTCGGGATCGTCCACGTACGCCCAGTACGTGGACGACCCTCCGCCTTGCGATGCACCGCACCGGACGCCGCAGGCCCCGCCCTTCGGGCGGACGACGCTACTTTCGAAACACGCCCTAGTCGAGGAGGAGGGCGCGGGCTGTGAGGGCGGTGGCCGGCATGGGGCGGCTCCAGGGCGCGGGAAGGTGGTGACGCGGGGGTGGAGAAACAAGCAGCCTCGCCCGCCGGTCAGGGGGTGGCGGGCGGAGGCTACTTTGTTCCATCACGATACAAAAGCCGGTGTGGGAACGCCAATCGCGTCCGGGGCAGGCCAGGGGCAGGCCAGGGATAGGCCAGGGGCAGGGGGTGGGGGCGAGGCGAAGGAGGAGGCGGGGGAGGGGGTGGGGCTGAGGGATCAGGAGCGGCCCCGGCCCGAGGTCTCCGCCTCCAGGGCGCGGCGCGTGTGGGGTCCGTACACGCCGGGTGGGTCACCCTGGATGAACTTGTACGACTGGTAGACGCTCACGGCGTGCTCGACCTTCGCCGAGTAGTCGCCGTCGTCCTGCCCGTGGAACAGCCAGATCTCTTCCAGTCGTCTCTGCAGCTCGGCCACCGCCGGTCCCTGGTCGCCGGGGCGCAGTGTGGGCGCGGTCAGCGACGCGGGCGGTGCGGCCGAGGTCGGGCGGCTCGTCTGCGGTGCCGTCGCCGACGGCGAGGCGGCGTCCGGCGGTGCGGTGGTGGCGGATGCCGAGCGGGACGGTGAGGTGCCGGCCGAGGAGGACGTGGACGGCGGCGCGGAGGCGTGCCCGGACGAAGGGGGCGACGCAGAGGCCGAAGCGGAGGCCGAAGCGGAGGCCGAAGCGGACTCCTTCGCCGCTGCGCTCACTTCGGGGGTGCTGAGCGGCAGGTCGGGCAGGGCTAGTTCCCGGTCGGCGGGCCTGTCGTCGTTCGACTCGAAGAGGCCGCTTGCGAACACGGCGGTGCCCACCACGGCGAGCGCCGCCGTTCCCGCGGCGAACGCGGCGAGAGGGCTGCGGCGACGTGACCGATCGGATGCGTCGGCGGATGTCCGCGGTATGAGCACCGTGGCGTCGTCGACCGGATCGGTGACGGTCTGCGGCGGCGGAGTGTCGAACTGCCCGGGATCGCCGAACTGTCCCGGGCCGCCCGGATGCCCCGAACCATCGCGATGTCCCGGACTGCCGGCCTGTGCCGGGCCGCCCGGTTGTCCCGGGCCGCCGGGGCCTGTCGGGCGGCCGGGGCCTGTCGGACCGAGGAGGAGCGGCATGGTCGTGTCCGCGTCCTCGGCGGGGTGGTCGTGTGACCGCCCGGGGTGCGGGAGCCGCGCGTCTTCGGCCTCCGGTGTCACGTCGCCCTGCAGCTTGACGTACGGCCGGACGCGCAGCGGATCGAAGTCCTCCGCGGCAGCGACCTCCGCCCTGTTGGCCGCCGACCGCTCGGCCCGTCGCCGCTCGGCGGCCTCCCGCCCCTCGCCGGGTCGTCGTGCGGCGCCTCCCCCGCACGCGCAGGCAGGGCCGGCGCCCGGATCGCCGTGTCCGGCCGAAACCCCGCCTCCGCCTGTTGGTGTGAACATGCGCATACCGCACTCCGGGCATATATGTCCGGTCATAGTGGACCCCTCCCCTTTGAACTGCCTGCGATTATGCAGCCCGGCACCGGAACACCCAATGCCGTCCGAAACGCGGTCAACCGGTGCGCGTCCGCTCGGTTCCCGGAGGGCCCGGCAGGCCATAACCGCATGAAACGTCCAGGATGGGGATGTAGCGGACCCGAGGAGACGTTTCCATGGCGCAGCACCCGAGCCCCCCGGAGCCGGAACCGCAACGGATGGCGGCAGAGGAACCGGAACGACGGACGGCGGCACGGCAGTCCGAACCAGGATCGGAACCGGAAGCCGGATCGGGACCGGGAGCCTGCTCCGATTCCGACCCCGATTCCGACCCCGATTCCGACTCCGATTCCGAGTCGGCATCGGCACCGGGATCGGGACCGGCATCGGCACCGGGATCGGAGCAGGCTCCCGGTGAGGGCCGCTCCACCCGGTCGGCCCTGGTGGCCATCGGGGCGCTGCTTCTCGGCATGCTGCTGGCCGCGCTCGACCAGACCATCGTCTCCACCGCGCTGCCGACCATCGTCAGCGATCTCGGCGGTCTGGAACACCTCTCCTGGGTGGTGACCGCCTACCTGCTGGCGTCGACCGCCGTGACCCCGCTCTGGGGCAAACTCGGTGACCAGTACGGCCGCAAGAAGCTGTTCCAGGCCGCCATCGTCATCTTTCTCATCGGCTCCGCGCTCTGCGGGATCGCCCAGGACATGCCACAGTTGATCGGCTTCCGGGCCCTTCAGGGCCTCGGCGGCGGCGGTCTCATGGTGCTCTCGATGGCGATCGTCGGCGACCTCGTGCCGCCCCGCGAACGAGGCAAGTACCAGGGGATGTTCGGCGCGGTCTTCGGGACGACGAGCGTCCTCGGACCGCTGCTCGGCGGCTTCTTCACCGAGCATCTCAGCTGGCGCTGGGTCTTCTACGTCAACCTGCCGATCGGTGTCGTCGCGCTCCTCGTGATCGCCGCCGTGCTGCGCATCCCGGTCCACCGTACGAAGCACACCATCGACTACCTCGGTACGTTCCTCATCGCCTCCGTCGCCACCTGTCTGGTCCTCGTCGCCTCGCTCGGCGGCACCACCTGGGCCTGGGGTTCGGCGCAGGTCGTCGCGCTCTCCGTCCTGAGCGCACTGCTGGTGGTGGCCTTCGTCCACGCGGAACGCCGCGCCACCGAACCCGTCATCCCGTTGACGTTGTTCCGGGGCAGGACCTTCACCCTCGTCGCCGTCATCAGCTTCGTCGTCGGTTTCGCGATGTTCGGCGCGATGACCTATCTGCCGACCTTCCTCCAGGTGGTGCACCACATCACGCCGACCATGTCCGGGGTGCACATGCTGCCCATGGTGATGGGGCTGCTGCTCACCTCCACCGTCTCCGGGCAGAGCGTCAGCCGTACCGGCCGCTGGAAGGTCTTCCCGATCGCGGGCACCGGCGTCACCGCGATCGGACTGCTGCTCCTGCACCGGCTGACCGAGACCAGCGGCACCTGGCTGATGAGCGTCTACTTCTTCGTGTTCGGCGCCGGCCTCGGCCTGGTGATGCAGGTCCTGGTGCTGGCCGTGCAGAACGCCGTCACGTACCGGGACCTCGGCGTCGCCACGTCCGGGGCCACGTTCTTCCGATCCATCGGCGCCTCGTTCGGCGTCGCCGTCTTCGGCACGATCTTCACGAACCGGCTCACCGACGAGCTGGCCGCGGCGCTCGCCGGGCACTCCTTGCCGCCCGGCGCCAGCGCCGGACGGCTGGCCGCCGACCCGCGCGCCATCGGCCAGCTGCCGCCCGCGCTGCGGACGCAGGTGCTCCACGCGTACGCGACATCGATCACCGATGTGTTCCTGTACGCGGCCCCGATCGTCCTGATCGCCTTCGTCTTCGCCTGGTTCCTCAAGGAGGACCGCTTGCGCGGCTCGGTGACCGCCCCGGAACCCAGCGAGACACTGGCGACCAACCCGGTCGAGCGCTCCTCGTACGACGAATGCGCCCGCGCCCTGTCGGTGCTCGCCACCCGCCAGGGGCGTCGCGAGATCTACGAGAAGATCACCAGACAGGCGGGGTACGACCTGCTTCCCGCGGCGAGCTGGATGCTGTTGCGGATCAGGCATCACGGCACGGTCGAACCGGCCGTGCTCGCCGCCACCACCCCCGTGCCGCTGCGCGTGATCGGTGACGCGTCGCGGCAACTGGAGGAGCGTGGCCTGGTCCGGCGCGAGGCCGCGCGGCTGACGCTCACCGACGCCGGCGTGGAGGCGGTCGCGAGGCTCGCGGAGGCCCGGGAGCGGATGATGGCCGAGTGGCTGGGGGACTGGTGGGGCCCGGAACGGCCCACGGACCTCGTCAGGCTGGTGGCGGAGCTGACTGCGGAGACGAGTGGATCCCGCAGGCAACGGCCGCGCGGCCCTGCGCCGCGCCGCGACCACACGGCCGGGCCGGTCGGCCGCCCGGCGGACACGTCCTGAGCGCCCGTCCCCGGAGGCGGAGCCCCCTGCCCGGAGGCGGAGCGCCCGTCCCCGGAGGCGGAGCCCCCTGCCCGGAGGGGGCTCTACCCGAGCGTCTTGGCGAACCAGTGTTCCGCGTACAGCCGCTGGTTGAACGCCGGGACCTCCCGGTACCCGTGCTTGGCGTACAGTCCCCGCGCCTCGAACAGGTCGTGGCGGGTGTCCAGCCGGATCGTGCGCATGCCGAAGGCACGCGCTGCGTGCTCGGCGGCGGCCAGGAGCAGCCCGCCGCCGCCCGTGCCGCGGTACTCGGGGCGCACGAACACCCGGGTCAGCTCCGCGATCGCCGCGTCCGCGTCCGTCACCAGCAGGCCGACGCAGGCCGCGGCCCTCCCCTCGAACCGGCCGACGACGAACTGTCCGGTCGGCGGCACGAGCCGGACGGCCCCGTCGTCGGTGAGGCCCTCGTCGATCTCCTCGGCGGTCGCGGGCCGTCCCCAGTAGCGGCCCGCGACCTCGCCGTAGTAGTCGCGACGCAGCAGAGACGCGTCCGGGGAGCCGACGGGTTCGTGGGCCATGGTCCAGGTCATGCCGGTCATTGTGGCCGGGGCGCGAACGCGAGATCAAAGGGATTGATGCGCTCGATCGGCGGGCGTACGAGAACGGATGGGGATGGGTGGGAGGCGGATGAGACAGGGGGACAGGGGGACAGGGGGACGGGGGGATAGAGGGGAGATGGGAGGCGGATGGGCGGGGTGAACGGGCACCCCGGACGGGCGGGGCCCATGGCGGTCCGCTCAGTGCGTCGGCGTGACCCCGGCCGTGACCGGCGCCGTGGGCGTCCCCGGCCGCGTCCGGTGCCGCCTGGCCCGCCTCCTCCACACCACCGCGATGACGACCAGCAGCGCGGTCCCCAGGACCGACAGCAACCAGGCGGGGATCCCGCCCACGGTCAGCAGCTCGTTCCGGTACACCAGGGTCCGGTACGGGGTGTCGGCGCCGGCCGCCCTCAGCTCGTGATCGCCGTCGATCCGCTCCGGACGCGGGAACCACTGCTCGATCGCGGTGACGAACACGGGCTTGCCGCCGGTCATCGCCGACAGCGCCTCGGCCCCGTCCCGTGCCGAACCTCCCTGCGTCGTTCCGTCCTGCGCCGTCCCGCCGCGGCCGGGATCGATCCGGCCCGCGTACGTCACGCGCGGGGCGGCACCGCCGATCGCGTCGCGCGGCTCCATGCGGTGCGCCGCCGGCACGTACAGGGCGAGCCGCTGCGGTGTCGGGGCGAGCCGCGACAGCCGCATGGGGTAGACCGGCCGCTCGCTGGCGAAGCACAGCCGCAGCGGGTCCGGGTCGCCGTGCAGCGAAGTCGTCACGAGCGGCCGCTCGGTCATCCTCTCGGAAAAAGGCTGGATGACAGCCAGGCGACGAGGGGGTTGATTGGGTCTTCCCCATGGTGCAATGCGAGGGTTTCACGGCGCGCCCCTGTCGAGGGACAGGCGCGAGAACGGTGGGAGGGTCGGCGCAGCGTGGCGAATGCGGAACACAGTGTGCGCTCGGACGCGGCGACGGGGACCGGGGCGGGGACGGGTGCTGCCCGGGTGCTGCTCTGGCTGGTCGTGGCCGCGTTGGCGGTGCGGCAGGTGGCGGTGGTGCTGCGGCGTCCGCCGGGCGAGCGGCTCGCCGATCTGGAGACCTGGATCGGCGAGAACGGCGTCCTGCACGTGACGGGCTCCCTCTACGACAGCGACCGGTTCACCGGCACCCCGTTCGCCGGGCTGGTGCTGAAGCCGCTGACCCGGGCGGCGGAGGAGAGCCTGGGGGTCGTCTGGACCTTCGGTTCCTTGCTGCTCGTCGTCGCCCTGGGGGTCGTGGCCGCGCGTGCGCTGCCGGGCCCGGTCGCGCGCCGCACCTCGCTGCTGGCCGCACCGGTGGCGATCAGCCTGCTGATGCTGTCCCTGCCGGTCCGTAACGCGTTCCACCTGGGGCAGACGAGCATCATCCCGGTGCTCCTGGTGCTGCTGGCCTGTTTCACGGTCCGCGGGGAACGCGCCTCGGGCCTCCTGATCGGTGTCGCGGCCGCGCTCCAGCCGACCGTCCTGCTCTTCGCGGTCCTGCTCCTGTTCACCGGACGCCGGAGGGCGGCGGTGACCGGCGGGGTCACGTTCGCCGCCTGCACGGCACTGGCCTGGGCGGCGATGCCGCACGACTCGTGGACGTACTGGGTTCACCATGTCGCGGGCGCCGGGCTCGGCGAGAACGCGGACAGTCTGGCCAACCAGTCGCTGCACGGTGCGCTGCTCAGGTCCGGACTGACCGGTCCCCTGGAGATCGCGCTGTTCGTGGTGCTGGCGGCCGTCGTCTGCTGGTTCGGGCTGCGCCGCGCCGTGCGGTACGCGCACGACGGGCAGCTGCTGCTGGCCGTCGCCGTGACCGGCTGTGTCGCCGTCGCGGTCTCGCCGACCGCCTGGCAGCACCAGCTGCTGTGGGTGCTGCTCGCGGTCGTCGGCCGGGTCGGCAAGCGGGCCTCCGACCGGCTGATGTGGCCGACGGTCGTGGTGCTCGTGCTCACGCTGCCCGCGAAGATGCTGCTGCCGAACATGGCGGTGGTCGTCCCCGTGCGTGACAACGTGCTGCTGATCACGGCGCTCGGCGCGGCCTGCGCCGTACCGTTCCTGCCGCGCACCTCGCCCTACTGGCGCGACCCGGTCCCCACCGACCACGTGGCCCCGGTCGCCGCCCGCTGGAGCCGGATCCCGCTCCTGCCGTTCTGGCGCCGGGTGCTCAGCCGCCCCAACCTGCTGCTGGAACTGCTCCTGATCCGGGTTGTGTACTCCGCTTACTCGCAGGTCAGGCTGGCCGCCACGGGAGGCCGGGACACCGCCGAACGCCACGGCAGGCAGATCCACTCCCTTGAACAGTCGCTGCACATCGACATCGAGTACTGGGCCAACCACGCCGTCGTCGAGATCGACTGGCTGCGGGACTTCTTCGACTTCTACTACACGACGTTCCACTTCATCGTGCCGCTGACGATCCTCGGAGTGCTGTACGTGCGGCGCCCGGCGGACTACCGCTGGGTCCGCGGTTCCATCGGCTTCGCCACGGTTCTCGCGCTGGTCGGCTTCTGGCTCTACCCGCTGGCGCCGCCCCGGCTGATGCCGGGACTCGGCTTCATCGACACCGTCCACGGCGTCCAGGACTTCGCGAAGCCGGACTACGGGTCGCTGACCTCGATGACCAACCAGTACGCGGCGATGCCCTCGCTGCACTTCGGGTGGTCGCTCTGGTGCGGTGTGGTCATCGTGATGCTGGCCCCGAAGGCGTGGATGAAGGCGCTGGGGCTGCTGCATCCGCTGTTCACGGTCTCCGCGATCGTCGCCACGGCCAACCACTGGGTGCTGGACGCGGTGGGCGGTGCGGCCGTCGTCGCGCTCGGTTTCGGCCTCACCTACGCGCTGTCCGGGCCCCGGAAGCTGCGGGCACCGGCCGTACCGGCCGCGGCGAAACCGCTGGACGACCTGGTGGACGGGGCACCGCCGAGACAGGTCGGCGACGCGGGCGGAGGCGATCACGACCGGTCGCGACTGGTACGACGACAGTGAGTACCACAACGCGGTCGGCCATGGAGCTCGCCGGTGAACCCGCCGTGCGAGCGGTTCGGGCCCTCACCTCCGGTACGACCTGCACCAGACGGCCGACAAGGCTCCGCCGCGGCGGTTCGTCCTGGTGTGCTGTCCCTTCGGCCCCCTTCGAGGCGGGTGCCGACGGACGAGCGGCGCGGACACCGGCCGCATGCTGATGCGCGCGGACGACGGCGGAGTCCACCGAGAGGTCCCGGTCGATCCCACCCGCCGTGTCGGCCCGTGCCGAGGCCCCCGGTACGGGGGTGCCGAGCTCCCGCCGTACGGAGGTGCCGAAGGGGTGCCGGGACGAACACATCGTCCCGGCACCCCTTCGGCCTGGATCGCCGCTCGACCAGCATCCACCCATCGGCTCCGGTCCGCCACTCGAACGGCTCAGGCAGCCGCGCCCAGGGCCCACACGGCGAGCGACGGCGTGGCCATCGACGCCACCGTCGACGCCACCACGAAATCGCACGCCGGGCGGGTGTCCAGGCCGTACTGCCGGGCGTGGACGAAGACGTTCTGTGCGGCCGGCAGCGCGGAACAGACCACTGCCGCGCGCAGTTGATGATCCGGCAGCCGCAGCAGCGGGCCGCCGACGCCGTACGCGATCAGCGGCTGGACCAGCGTCTGTGTGATGCACCGTCAAAACAAGTCGGCACTCGTCGGCTTGCTCGCCCGACAGAACTTGCTCACCCGGAGGGACTTGCTCACCCGGAGGTCGGCCCCGGGCGCCCCGGGACGACCTGGAGCTGCTTGATCCCGTTGAGCCAGGCCGAGCGCAGCCGTCGCGGTTCACCGACCAGTCGCAGGTCCGGCATCATGTCGGCGATCGCGTTGAAGATCAGGTTGATCTCCATCACGGCCAGGGACTTGCCGAGGCAGAAGTGCGGGCCGCCGCCCCCGAAGCCGAGGTGGGGATTGGGGTCACGGGTGATGTCGAAGGTCTCCGGGTTCTCGAAGACCTCGGGGTCGTTGTTGGCCGACGAGTAGAACAGCCCGACCCGGTCCCCCTTCTTGATCAACTGCCCGCCCAGTTCGACGTCCTGGGTGGCGGTCCGCTGGAAGGAGACCACCGGGGTGGCCCAGCGGACGATCTCCTCGGCGGTCGTCTCCGGGCGCTCGCGCTTGTAGAGCTCCCACTGGTCGGGGTGGGTGAGGAAGGCGTGCATCCCGTGGCTGATGGCGTTGCGAGTGGTCTCGTTCCCGGCGACTGCCAGCAGGATCACGAAGAAGCCGAACTCGTCGGAGGAGAGGTTTCCCTGGCCCTCGGCGGCGACCAACTGGCTCACGATGTCCTTGGCCGGGCACTCCTTGCGGGCCGCCGCGAGGTTCATCGCGTACGAGATCAGCTCCATGGCCGCCTCGGTGCCGACCTCCTCGGTGATCGCGTACTCCGGATCGTCGTACGCGGCCATCTTGTTGGACCAGTCGAAGATCTTGGACCGGTCCTGCTGCGGTACGCCGATGAGTTCGGCGATCGCCTGGAGCGGCAGTTCGACGGCGACCCGGGTGACGAAGTCGAACGAACCGTCGGCTTCAAGGCTCGCTGTGGAGCTCGCCCCGGGGTCCGTACCGGATTCCACGCCGGGGCCGGTGTCGCGGCCGGCTCCGGCGAGCGCGGATTCCACGATCGAGCGGGCCCGGCCGCGCAGGGCCTGTTCCAGGGAGCGCACCGCCCGGGGGGTGAAGCCGCGCTGGACGATCTGGCGTACCCGGGTGTGCTCGGGCGGGTCCATGTTCAGCATGATCAGCTTCTGGACCTCGATCTGGTCCCGGCCGATGGACTCGTTGAAGCGGATGACCGCCGTGTTGGTGTGGGACGAGAACAGCTCCGGGTGGGTGGAGACGTACTTGACGTCCGCGTGCCGGGTGACGACCCAGTAGCCCTCGTCGTCGAAACCGGAGATGCCGGCCGGCTGGGTGCACCACCAGACCGGTGCGGTCTGCCGCATCTCGGTGAACTCCGGGTGCGGGACGCGGGCTTGGAGCAGGTCGGGATCGGTGAAGTCGAAGCCTTCGGGCAGATGGGGGCAGGGCATCGGCGTCTCCAGGTCGGTCCGAGGGCCGCCCGACGCTGTCTGACGGTCCATCAGAAGTTGTCCGCAAGGTAGTAACGGGTTCTACAACTGGCAAGAGGGGTGGTCGGTTCTGTTGCGTGAAGAGCGGGTGGGGCGACCGCGGAGCGGACCGCGATCGAACAGTACTAGTGCCGCTCCCGGCAACGTTTGCCCCGTCGCGCCGCCCAGCACGCACGCTCGCGGCGTTGACCAAAAGCCCTCGTAGCGGGGCTACGTGGATGATCCCGACAATGCGGCGAGGCGCCGTGCCAGGCGTCGCGGGCCGGACGGGACTTTCGGAACACGCCCTGCCCCCGGCGGCGTTCGCCGGGTCGCGGCAGTCGGTGCGTGCAGCACCCTTGCGCACCGGCGGCGGGTCTCATAAGACTGCCCAAAGAACTAGAACGCGTACTAGTTTGCTTCCGCGGGCGCCGGGACGCCTCTGCGGAGACGCGAGGAGAGGACGAGCTCATGGCCGCGGAACCCGTCATCGTCGAAGCCGTACGCACCCCCATCGGCAAGCGCGGAGGCGCGCTCGCCAATCTGCACCCCGCCTATCTGCTGGGCGAGACCTACCGGGAGCTCCTCGGACGCACCGGGATCCACGCCGACTGCGTCGAGCAGATCGTCGGCGGCACGGTCACCCACGCCGGCGAACAGTCCATGAACCCGGCCCGCAACGCCTGGCTCGCCGTGGGGCTTCCGTACGAGACGGCTGCCACCACCGTGGACTGCCAGTGCGGTTCCTCGCAGCAGGCGTCCCACATGGTCGCCAACATGGTCGCGGCCGGGGTGATCGACATCGGGATCAGCTGCGGCGTCGAGGCGATGTCGCGGGTCCCGCTGGGCAGCGGTTCCAAGCACGGGCCCGGGAAGCCCTGGCCCGACGAGTGGAACGTCGACCTGCCCAACCAGTTCGAGGCGGCCGAACGCATCGCCCGCAAACGCGGTCTGACCAGGGAGGATGTCGACCGGTTAGGAGTGCTCTCGCAGGAGCGGGCGGCCGTCGCGTGGGCCGAGGAGAGGTTCAAGCGCGAGACCTACGCGGTGCAGGTGCCGACCACCGAGGAGGAGCAGGCCGCCGGGCAGGGCATGTGGCGTCTGGTGGACCGCGACGAGGGGCTGCGGGACACCGGTATGGAAGCGCTGGCGGGCCTCAAGCCGGTCATGCCCACCGCGATCCACACCGCGGGCAACTCCTCGCAGATCTCCGACGGGGCCTGCGCGATCATGTGGGCGTCCAAGCGCATGGCGCGCGCGCTCAAGCTCAGGCCGCGCGCCCGGATCGTCGCGCAGGCACTCGCGGGCGCCGACCCGCACTACCACCTCGACGGGCCGGTCGACGCGACGCGCGCGGTGCTCGGCAAGGCCGGGATGTCGCTGAAGGACATCGACATAGTGGAGATCAACGAGGCGTTCGCGTCCGTGGTGCTCAGCTGGGCCCAGGTCTTCGAACAGGACCTGGACAAGGTCAACGTCAACGGCGGGGCCATCGCGCTCGGCCACCCGGTCGGCGCCACCGGCGCCCGGCTGATCACCACCGCCCTGCACGAACTGGAGCGCAGGGACAAGGAGTTCGCCCTGATCACGATGTGCGCGGGCGGTGCCCTGGCGACCGGCACGATCATCCAGCGGCTGTGACGGCGAGCCGGGCCGTTCCGGGCTGAGCCGGCCGGTGCCGGGCGGCTCAGCCCTGGCACCGGCCGGGGCAGCGGCCGGCCCCCGCCCGCCGCTGCCCCCCGGCTGCGGACACTCAGTACGGCAGGTGCGTGGGGAAGGTGGGGGTGGGGGCGAGCAGCGCCGCGTACGCCTCCTCGTCGAAGTTCTGGCGGCGGTGGCGGCCCGACCGGTTCACCTCCGGGACCGGGTTGGTGAGCGTGAGCATCCCGTCGTTGGCGAGCTCCTGCACCCGCATCAGCAACGCCCTGACATCCAAGCCGAGTTCGGCGGCGACCGTCTGCACGTCGAGCCCGGACTCCCAGCTCCACAACAGCACGGAGTCCATGCTGGGCGACCAGACGACCGTGCTGTTCACCTCGAACGGGGGCGCCGGGGGAGGAGAGGAAGGAGGCGGAGGCACGGTCGGGGGCGTGGCCGGGACAGGCGGCACGATCACGGGCGGCGTGCTCATGCGCGCGCTCCCCGTCGTCCGCACCGTCATCTCCTTGCGCGGATGCGGCAGAGTGATCTCGGGAGCGGGAGCGGGAGCAGGAGCAGGAGCAGGAGCAGGGACAGGGACGGAGCCGGGAGCCGGACCGGAGCCGGGAACCGGGCCGGGGGCGGCGGTTTCGCCGGGTGCCTCCGCGGGCGTCCGCTGCTTCCGGCTCAGCAACTCCCGGGCGAGCGAGCGCGCGTCATGGCGGCCCACGGTGCGTCGTGCCGATCGCACTTCGCGTTCGTTCAGGCCCATCAGGTCCGCGATGGATCCGTCGTCGCCGACCGTGACGGCGAACGCGGCCAGCGTCCGGCTCCGCTCCGCCTGCGCCGCGTCCAGCAGAGCCTGCGCTCGGCGCATGCGTTCGTCGCTGACGCAGAAAGCTTCCGCCAGGACTGTGTTCCGATCCCAGAAATCACGAGGTTCCACGTATGTGACAACGCTCCGGCCGCTGACGGGAACGGATGTCAGAGCAAAATGCGCCTATATGGACCAACGGGTAATTAAGTCGTCCAAGTAAGAGAAAATCAGGCTTTTGCCAGGTGTTGACGCGGTGTGAAATGTCCCGAAAGCCCTGAAATCCGGGGGAAAGCAGAGGAAAATCAAGGGAACGACGAGGGAGCGACCGTCACCCTACCCGGTCATGGAGGTCAAGCGGATGCGCAGGCTCCTCACCCGTCAGGGGCGTCGAACGTGCCCCGCGCGTCGAAGGCGGCCCGGCGCGTGGCCCGGCGCAGCGCCTTCAGCAGTGCCGAGCCGAGGGCCAGGGTCAGCACCACGGTCAGGACGGCCCGGCCCAGGTCCCAGCCGAGCGAGGTCGCCGCGCAGTAGGCCAGGAACCGGACCAGGTTCTCGGACAGGGGATCACCCGCGTGGTACGAGATCCCCGAGCCGGTGCCGGGCACGATCGTCCATCCGTACAGGTTCATCACCGTGCCGTACGCGAACGCCGCCAGGAATCCGTACCCGGCGAGCATCAGCAGCTCGGCCCGCCCGCGCAGCCGGTCCGGGCCCGGCAGCAGACCCGCACCCATGGTGAACCAGCCCATCGACAGCATCTGGAACGGCATCCACGGCCCCACCCCGCCGGTCAGCAGTGCCGACGCGAACATGGTCACCGAGCCGAGCACGAATCCGAAGCCGGGGCCGAGCACCCGGCCGCTCAGCACCATCAGGAAGAACATCGGCTCCAGGCCCGCCGTGCCCGCGCCGAGCGGGCGCAGCGCGGCACCGACCGCGGCCAGCACCCCCAGCATCGCCACGGCCTTCGCGTCCAGCCCGGAGTCGGCGATCATCGCGACGACCACGCCGACCAGCAGCGGCAGCAGCGCGGCGAACAGCCACGGCGCGTCCTGGGAGTGCGCGAGACCGGAGCCCGCGTCGGCCAGCAGCGGCCAGCCGAACGCGACCACGCCGATCGCACTGATCAGCACGAGCGCGGCGATCGCGCGCGGCCCCAGACGCATCGGCCGTACCGTCCGGTCCGACCGCCGCGCGTGCCCGGTGAGGGCCTTGCGCCCCGTCCGGGCCGGGCCGTCCACTCGCTCCACAGGGCCTGCGGGTGCGCGACGCCCGTCCGCCACCTTCGCCGCCCGTCCCTCGTGCCCGCTCGTCACCGCTCCTCCAGCGCGTCACGGACCTGTGCCACGGTCAGCCACTCCTGCGGGGCGAGGACCTTCGCGGTCTGCGGGGCGAACGCCGGGGAGGAGACCACCACCTGCCGGGTCTCCCCGTCCGCGACGACCTCCCCGTCGGCGAGGATCACCACCCGGTGCGCGAGGTCGGCGGCGAGTTCCACGTCGTGCGTCGCCAGGACGATCGCGTGCCCGTCGGCGGCGAGCCCCTGCAGCACCCCGGTCAGCCGGGCCTTCGCCGCGTAGTCCAGACCGCGGGTCGGCTCGTCCAGGAGCAGCAGCGGCGGACGCGCGGTGAGCACCACCGCCAGGGCGAGCGCGAGCCGCTGCCCCTCGGAGAGATCGCGGGGATGGGCGTCGTCCGGCACACCGGGCAGCAGCTTCGAGACCAGCTCCCGGCAACTGCCCGCGGCGGCGCCCGCGTCGGTGTCGGCGGCGGCGCACTCGGCGGCGACCGTGTCCGCGTACAGCAGATCGCGCGGTTCCTGAGGTACGAGCCCGACCCGGCGCACCATCTCGCGCGGCGGCGTGCGGTGCGGGGTCCGGCCACCGACGAGGACGGTGCCCGCGGTGGGTTCGACCATGCCGACGAGCGCGCCGAGCAGGGTGGACTTGCCCGCGCCGTTGCGGCCCATCAGGGCGACCGTCTCGCCCGGGGCGACGGAGAGCATGACCCGGCGCAGCGCCTCGACGCGCCCGCGCCGCACGCCGAGGTCCTCGACCCGGGCCGGGACATCGGCGGCGGGCCCGGCAACGGGCGTCGCCGTGCGCGTGCCGCGTCCCAGCAGCCGGGCCAGGGCGCCGCGTCGGGCGGGGGCGGGCGCGGCGGGCAGCGGGGACACCAGGGTCCGGGCCGGGGCGGGCGCGGCGGGCGGTCGCCGGTCCGCGAGCTGTTCGCGCAGGCCGGCGGCGCGGCGCCGGGCGTCACGGACCGACAGCGGCAGCGGCTCCCACCCTGCCAGCCGACCCAGCGCCACGACCGGCGGACGGACCGGGGAGACGGCCATGACATCGGCGGGGGCGCCCATGACCGCGGCGGCGCCCGGCGACGGCAGCAGGACGACCTGGTCCGCGTACTGCACCACCCGTTCCAGCCGGTGCTCCGCCATCAGGACCGTGGTGCCCAGGTCGTGCACCAGTCGTTGCAGCACGGCCAGCACCTCCTCGGCCGCCGCCGGGTCGAGCGCGGACGTCGGCTCGTCGAGGACCAGGACCTTCGGATGCGGGGTGAGCACCGAACCGATCGCGACCCGCTGCTGCTGCCCTCCCGAGAGCGTGGCGATCGGCCGGTCCCGCAGCCCGGCCAGGCCCAGCAGGTCCAGGGTCTCCTCGACCCGCCGCCGCATCACGTCCGGGGCGAGCCCCAGCGACTCCATCCCGTACGCCAGCTCGTCCTCGACCGTGTCGGTCACGAAGTGGGAGAGCGGGTCCTGGCCCACCGTGCCGACCACGTCGGCGAGTTCGCGCGGCTTGTGGGTACGGGTGTCGCGCCCCGCGACCGTGACCCGGCCGCTCAGCCTGCCACCGGTGAAGTGCGGCACGAGACCGGAGACGGCCCCCAGCAGCGTCGACTTGCCGACCCCGGACGGGCCGACCAGCAGCACCAGTTCGCCCTCGGGAACGGTCAGATCGACCCCGGACAGGGTGGGGCGCTCCGCCCCCTCGTACCGCACCGAAACCTGCTCGAACCGGATCACTGGTCCTCCTCGGGACTCGGCCGCGTCTTCGAACCGGCGCCCACCGGCGGCGGAACGGGGGCCACCAGCGCGGGCAGCAGCCCCACCAGCACCGCCGCCGCGGGCCACAACGGGAGCACCGGCGCGGTCAGCGGTACGACCCCCGGGTGCAGCGCCTCCGCGTCGACACCGCCCGCCCAGATCATGGCCACCGCCACCACGACCCCCGAACCCGCCACCAGCCAGGCCCGCGCACCCCACCGGTCGGGCCGGTAACGGGTACGGACCGACCGGGCACCGCCCAGGCGCAGCCCGGCCGCCGCCGCGACGAGCCCGGCGACCAGCAGCGGCAGCCCGTACACCGCGCCCTGCGCGGCCAGCAGCCCGTACGTGCCCGCGCACACCCCGAGCAGCCCGCCGAGCGTGAGCGCGTTCGTGGTGCGCCGGACGGCGGGCGGGACCTCGGCGGTACGCCCGTAGCCGCGCGCGTCCATCGACGCGGCCACCGCGACCGACCGCTCCAACGCGCCCTCCAGGACCGGCAGTCCGATCTGGAGGACCGCCCCGACACCGCGGGTCGGGCGGCCCCGCAGCCGTCGCGCGGTGCGCAGCCGCGCCACGTCGGCGACCATGTTCGGCGCGAACGTCATCGCGACGACGACGGCGACCCCCGCCTCGTACAGCGCGCCCGGCAGCGACTTCAGCAGCCGGGCCGGGTTCGCGAGCGAGTTGGCCGCGCCGACACAGATCAGCAGGGCGGCCAGCTTCGCCCCGTCGTACAGCGAGAAGACCAGCTGCTCGGCGGTGACCCGGCCACCGATCCGGACGCCCTGCGCCCAGTCGGGCAGCGGCACTTCGGGGAGCGTGAACAGCGGATGCGTGCCGGGGATCGGTGAGCCGAGGAGGACGGAGAAGACCAGCCGCACGCCGACGACGAACAGCCCGATCCTGATGAACGCCCCGTACGAACGGGCCCAGGGCGCGTCCGTGCGGCGCGCGGCGACCACATAGCCCGCGACCCCGACGAGGAGTCCGAGCAGCAGCGGGTTGGTGGTGCGGGAGGCGGCGGTGGCGAGGCCCAGCGCCCACAGCCACCACGCCCCGGCGGGCAGGGCGTTGCTCCGGTTCGCCTCGGGTGCGCGCAGCAGCCGGTCGGCGGTGCGGGGGGCGCGGGTGGCACGCGCAGGGGTGACGCCGGTGGTGCGGGTGGGGCCGGTCGCCCGACGGCCGGTGGCCGGGCGGTCGGGTGCCCCGTCCCCGGTCGCCGGGCCGCTGGTCGGAGTGGTCATCCTCGGCGGCGGCGGGCCTGCACGACCGCGGCCGAGCCGAGGACGACGACGGCGCCGGCCCCGAAGAGCATCCCGGCGGACGGTCCGCCGCCGCTGGAACCGTCGGCGGACGCGGCGGACGTGGCGGGGGCGGACGCGGCGGGCTTCTTGTGCCCGTCGCCCGACACCTGCTCGCCGCACCCGGAGGCCGGGTACCCGGAGATGGCGCACAGCAGCGCGTTGCCGTCGTAACGCAGCGGCTTGGCCACCGCGGCGAGCGCCTCGGCGGTGCTCGCGTCCGGAGCGACCACGGCACACGCGGTCCGGAGCGCGGGCGGGGTCCGCCCGTCCGGAGCGTCCGCCGCGGTGCCCGGGTCGATGACGAGCGCGACCCGCTTGGACCCCTTCTCGGCAGGGGTGTTCGCGCAGATCTTCGCGAAGCCGGGGGCGTGGCGCGGCCGGGCCGCGTCCTGGGAATCCTCGCTCACCGAGAACCGGAAGCCCTGCACGGCACCGTCGTCCGGCCGGACCAGGGCGGGGCCCTGGGTGGCGTACGCCCAGCCCTCGCCCGAGCCCTCCCAGAACGACCAGTACCGGTAGCCGGCCGCCTGGGCCTCTCCCGCGCCCAGCACGGCCAGCAGCACCCCGCTCAGCACCGTCAGCACCGCGGCGGCGGCCCCTCCCGTCCGCCTCACAGCTGCTGGTTCTTCCGGCGGCCGCTGATCAGGAAGCCGACGCCCGCACCGACGACGAGGCCGATGCCGACGAACCACCACACGCCGCCGATCACGTCGTCGCCGCTGTGCACCCGGTCCTTCTCCGTGGCCTCGTACCCGGTGTCGGCGGACGGGTCGGGGGTCGTGATGGCCGCGGGCTTCGGACCGGTCGCGTTCAGCTTGTCGACCAGGTTCACGCCGCCGAAGTCGCGGGCGTCGTTCCCGGTCGCGTGCGCGGCCAGGACCAGCTGCGCGTAGGCGGCGGGGCCGTTCTGCTCGGCCCAGGCTCCGGAGTTCTTCTTCAGCCAGGCCACGGCCTTGGCGGCCTTGTCCTGGTGGCCCGAGGCGGACAGCGCGACGACCGCGTCCGCGGTGTTGCCGATGTCGGGCTGCGGGGCGGAGTCCTCGGCGCCCGGCATCGGGGCCAGGTCGAGATGGCCCTTCGCGGCGAGGGCGCCGGCGAGGTAGTGGGCGCCGTTCTGGGCGGCCTGCTCGGGGGTGAGGGCCGAACCGGAGGCCGCGGGGCGGCAGCTGGTCCCCTTGGCCGCGGCGTTGTTGCCGGTGGCCAGGGCCTTGCCCATGGTGCCGAGCACGGCGGCGGCGGTGGCGTCCGCGTTGGCCGTGAGCTTCCCCGCCTTGTCCGGCTGGTACGCGAACGCGCCGCCGTCCTTCTCACCGCACGGGATCGAGAGCGCGAGCAGCGGATCGTACGGGGACTTGCCGTCGGGCGTGACGATGTCCGCGAGCCGCTGCCCCTGCCGGGCGAGAGCGCCGATCACGAGGGAAGTGGAGTTGGCGTCGCTGGGCGCGCCTGCCGTGTAGCCCCAGCCGCCGTCCTCGTTCTGCACGGACTTCAGCCAGCGGACCGAGTCGTTCACGGTCTCCGCGTGCCCGCCGATCTCGGCGAGCGCCTGCACGGCGACCGCGGTGGCGTTGGTGTCCAGCACCGTCTTCGCATCGCACGGCTTGGAGGCGTCGGGCCGGTACGCGGCGTAGGCGCCGTTGGCACACTGCTGGCCGATCAGCCAGTCCACCGACTTCGCGGCGGGCGTCACGCCTTCGACCCGCTGCGCGAGGAAGGCCAGCGACTGCCGCCAGACACCGTCGTAGGTGGGGTCCTTCGTGCCGTACAGCCCGGCGGGCAGTGCGGCGGACGGCGTGGGCGACGGGGACGGCGCCGCGACCGCGACCGGGGCGGCCGCGCAGAGCACGGCGGCCGTGGTCGCGGCGAGCGTTGCCGCGCTGCGGCGTACGGTCATGGCGGGCGGGGCCTCTCCTGTGCGGGGATCCGGACCGGGCACAGGCACGCTCACGCACCAGGCTCCGACTCCGTATACCTCGACGGTGCCGACCACCGGGGTTCCGGTGGTCCGAGCCGGTCACAACCGCGTCCAGGGCATTCCGACTCACCGTCCACGGGACGGCTCACGGCTGCGTGGTCAGTGCCGGATTCGCACCGGCTTCCCCCTGTACGCGCATGATGACGACCCACTCACTCTACCGGGCGACCCTCGGGCCCCTTCCGGGGTGCCCGCCGTCAGGCTGCGGCACACGTCCCTCGTACGTGCGTGACGGGTCACACGGAGATGTACGTCACGGGGTCGCTCCCCGCCACCGCCTCGGCGCGGCCCAGCTTCACCAGCCGCCGCAGATGCGCCTCGGCCTCCGCGACCGCGATGTTGCGCGAACCGTGCGGGATCCGCTCCCACGGCCGGTTCCACTCCATCCGCTCGGCCAGCTCCCACGGGGTCAGCGGGGTGGACAGCAGCCCCAGGAGCCCCGCCAGCCGCTCCTCGTGGTGGTCGAGGAGCTCCCGTACGCGCCCGGCCGCGTCGGTGAACGCGTACTGGTGGGCGGGCAGCACCTCCGCCACCCCGAGCCGGCCCACGCGCTCCAGGGAACCGAGGTAGTCGCCCAGGGGATCGGTGACCGCGTCGGCGTCCGGGTCCTCGTAGAGCCCGATGTGCGGGCTGATCCCGGGCAGCAGGTGATCCCCGGAGAACAGCCGCCCCCGCCCGGGCAGACCGGCCGGATGGTTCTCCTCCAGATGCAGGCAGACGTGACCGGGGGTGTGGCCGGGCGTCCAGACCGCCCGCAGTCGCCGCCCCGCCAGGTCCAGCAGCTCGCCCGGCACGATCTCCCGGTCCGGCAGCGCGGCCCGCGCCCCGGGCAGGGTGCGCATACGCCCCCGGTCCGCCGCCGCGGCCCGCAACGGCGCGAGGTGCGCCTCGGGCGCGCCGACCGCGGTGAGCTTGGCGACGAGGTAGTTCAACCAGGTGCCCGGCTCCGACTCCCGGGTGCGGCGCACGATCTCGGCGTCCGCCGCGTGCATGGCGATCCAGGCCCCGGACGCCTCGCGCACCTGCCCGGAGAGGCCGTGGTGGTCGGGGTGATGGTGGGTGATGACGATGCCGTGGATGTCGGTGACGGCCACGCCGACGGCGGTCAGCCCGGCGACGAGCGTGTCCCACGCCTCCGGATCGTCCCAGCCGGTGTCGACCAGGACCGGACCGCGGTCGGTGTCGACGACGTGGACGAGGGTGTGCCCGAGGGGGTTGTCCGGGATGGGCACCTCGATGCTGTGCACGCCCCCGCCGTGATCGGTCACCTGCGTCATGGCTCCCCTTTTCCCACTGCCCGGTCCGCTCACCGGACGTACGGCCGTGCGGCGCGGCACGGTGCGGTGCGCTGCGCTGCGCGCCGCCCACTGACCACCCGACCACTGTAACGAGAACTTGTTCCAGTGGTAGCCCTGGTCGACCATCTCCCGGGCGCAGTTGACGCACACCCCCGGGCCGGCTCGGATGGGCATCCGGGACAGCCCTTAGTGCCGCTCCCGGCAACGTTCGCCCCGTCGCGTCGCCCGGTAATTCCCCGAGCTCTCGACTTCGTTCGAGCAGGGAGGCCCCATCCGAGAGCTTGCGGCCGCCTTGCGATCGCACGCACCGGACGACGCTCCTTCCGGGCAAACCTTGCCGGTCACGGCACTAAGGGCTGTCCCGTAATCCGTGGCGTCGGTAGGCCGGGAAGGACGCGCGCGGACCGGGCCGGGGAAGAAAAGCGCGGAAAATCTCCCTGGCTCTGTAAGGATTCGCCCCGCGCATGACATGTACGGGGTGTGGAGAGCAACCAGACCGTGAGGGATTCGGGCCGGAGTGCGGGGTTCACCGCGTTGTACGCGCGGGAGTACCCCCGGGTGCGCGCCTTCGCGCACCGCAGAACGGGGGACCGGAGCGCGGCCGAGGAGATCGCCGCCGAGGTGTTCCGGATCGCGTGGGAGCACGTGCTGAAGGGCGGTGAGGCGACGCCCGGGTGGGTGTTCGTCACCACTCGGAACGTGCTCGGCAACCACTACCGGGCCACCGCCAGGCTGACCGAGCTGCACCGGCGGATCGGTGAGGAGATCGGCCGCGCTCCCGCGTCCGCGGAGGACTCGGCGGTCCTGGACACCCTCGACCGGCTGGCGGACCACCATCGCGAGGTGCTGCTGCTCAGCTACTGGGACGGCCTCTCCGCGGCGGAGGCGGGCCGCCTGCTCGGCTGCGGTGCTCCCGCCGTCTGGGTCCGTCTGCACCGGGCGCGCAAGGCGTTCCGTGAGCTCTACATCTCGTCCCGGGAGTCGGTATGAAGCGTTCGCAGTCCAAGCAGGTCAAGAAGTCCGCGATGTCCGCCCAGGGCGTCGCCTCGCTGATCCGGCACGCCGATCCGCTGCCGACCGGCGCGTCGGAGGAGGGTCTGTCGTCGCGTGCCAGAGGAGAGTTGGGCGTCCTGGTGGGCGAGGCCCGTCCCGTCCCGCTTGCCCGGCGCCCGCGTCGGCGTGGGGTGCTGATCGGGGCCGTCGCCTGCGGCGCGGCCGCGGTGGTGGCGGCCGTCGCCGTGCTCGCGGCCTCCGGGCCCGACGAGCCGAGCGGCGGACTCGTCGCCGATGAGCCCGACTACCCCTCGACGGCCCGGCTGGAGGGCGCGGCCGACCTCATCGTCCGGGCGAAGCTGGGCGAGGGCACGGAGCGGACCGTGGACGACATCACATCCACGGAGGCGCCCGCCGAGGTGCTGGCGACGGCCAAGGGCACCGCGCCGGGCGGGCGGGTCACCGTCTCGTACATCCCGCCCGGCTCGGGCGTGTCCGAGACGGCCGCGCTCGAGGCGGGGGAGGAGTACGTGTTCTTGCTGGAGCGGCAGGATGACGGCCGGTTCACGCTGGTGAACTCGGCCCAGGGGGCCTACGGCGTCAGCGGTGACAGGGCCGTCCCGGCCGGGGACAACGCGGTGAAGCTGAGCCCGGGGGTCCTGAAGGCGCTCCGGCTGACCGGCTGACCGGGGGCTCTGGAGATGCTCCGGCCGACCGGCCGGCCGGGGCCTGGTGACGCTCCGGCCGGTCGGGTCGGGAGCGGGCGGAAGGGGTGCCGCCCGGTGGGCGGCACCCCTTCGGTCACTTGGCGCGGGCCGCGCGGTCCTTGAGACGCGGGACGGTGCCCGCGTCCCCGAACCCACCGTCCCCGGTGGGCTTGATCTGCCCGCCCGCGTCGACGGTGTACAGCGCCTGTTCGGGGTTGAGCAGGTCGTACGGCGCGGCGGCGTCGTGCTTGGCGAGCATCAGCACGTACTGCGTGCCGTTGTTCGCCAGGGTGGTGGTGTGCTTCTCCTTGTAGGTGACGTCGCCCAGCGTGCCGCCGAGCTGGCTCACCTCGACGGTGTCGCCAGGCTTCACGTCACCGGACAGCACCTCGGAGACCTTGACCTTGGAGACGGTGACGACCACCGGCTCGACCTTGGCCGCCTCCTCCTCGCTGAGGCCGGCCTGAGGGTTGGCCAGCGGGTCGCCCTCGGTGGAGACCTCCGGCATCAGCTTCTTGACGGAGGAGCCGACGACGGTGCCACTCACGACGACGTCGGCCTTCTCGACGACCGCGTCGAGCGAGTCGTAGGCCGGGTAGTCCGCTTCGTAGGTGATCACCTGAGGCTGTTCGGCGGCCTTGCTCCCGGTGCCTTCCCCGCCGTTGGAGCAGCCCGCGGCGGTGAGGGCGACGAGGAGGGCGGAACCGCCCGTGACGGCGTGGCGCAGCTTCATCTGATTCCTCCGTGGATACTCCGCCCTTCAGGGCGGAGAGGAAAGGGACTCCTGCGGAGCAGGGCAAGGGCTGCGATTCGCCGTCGGGGCGGATCGCAGTGCTCTGACCAGCAGATTTGATCTTTACGTGTGGGTTCATTAGTTTGTGAGCATGGCTGCGAATCACGTGAAGCGGGCGTTCAAGTACCGCTTCTATCCGACCGATGTGCAGGCAGCTGAGCTGTCGCGCACGTTCGGATGCGTGCGCAAGGTCTACAACCTGGCGCTCGCGGCCCGCAC